>CAXUEM010000420.1:0-3090 GCA_964249885.1 uncultured Hymenobacter sp.
GCTGGCGCGGCCGTCGCGGAACAACCCGACGTAGGTGAAGCGCTGGCTGGCGACGAGCAGCTTCTTGTTCTCGTCGTCGTACACGTAGTTGCCGGGCACGAAGGTGAGCCGGCCCACCGAGTCTTCGCGCAGGCCGTGCTCGTAGCGGTAGCGCAGCAAAACCTCGTACACCGCTTTCTTGCTTAGGTGGGCGGCCGGCACCCGCGCCTCCACCGTAAAGGGCACAATTTCGCCGGCCGCCGTGAGCGGGGCGGGCGTCACGCGCAGCTGGCGGCCGGCTTCGGCAACCCGCAGCACCCGCGGCAGCGTACAAGCCGGCAGGGCGGCCGCGCCAGCCAGCAAGGCCAGCAGGGAGCCCGCCACCCGGCGCGACTTCTTGGGAAAAGAAAGAAAAGTCAAGCTTAAAATCAAAAAGTTAATCTCGCGGCTTCCAACGTAAAAAAACGGGCTGGCGCCGCTGCCACAGCCCGAAAGTAGCCGGCCGCTGGTCAGCGGCCCCGTCCCAATCGGGCGACGGCTGTTGTCAAACCCGGCCCGGCCGCCTATATTAGCCCAACGTATCTGCTGACTTATACCGCTTTAGCCATGAAAACGCTCACCACGCTCACCAATTTTCTCGAAGCCCGCTCGTTTGGCATCTGCTCGGCACTGGGGCAGCGCTGGGGCTTCAGCACGCGCAGCGTCCGGCTGTCGTTCGTGTACGTGTCGTTTTTCACCTTTGGTTCGCCGGTGGTATTTTACTTCGCCGCCGCCTTCTGGCGCGATGTGGCCCGCGGCATGCGGCAGCAGCGCAGCACAGTCTGGGACTTGTAAATCAATTAGTAATTGACGATGAGCAATGAGCAATTCTGTTCTGTTTACATCAGTCAATTGCTCATTGCTCATTGCTAATTGCTAATTGAGCGAAGCGTTTCTTGCCTTCGGCAAAATATGCCCACACCACGCTGCCCGGGTACACGCCGGGCCGCTGGGCCACCCGCAGGTGGGGCCGGGTGGCCCGGCGCTGCTCTTGCCAGTAGCCCAGCTGGCCGTAGAAGCTGAAGTGAGCCCGCAGCACCGCCCGGAAATTGCCGAGCTCGCCGCCGGCCAGAAAGCGCAGGCCGGCTACGCCATCCAAGACCAGGCGTTGGAAAAGCGGCCCGTACAGCTCGCCGGGCGCGGCGTTTTTGTAGAGCAGGGCCAGGCCGTTGCGAAAGTTGAGGTAGGTTTTGCGGGGATTGGTTTTGGGCAGGGTGCCGCCGCCCACGTGGCGCACGGCGCTTTGGCCGCAGTACCAGACCTCGTGCCCAGCGTTCCAGAGGCGCCAGCAGAAGTCAATTTCCTCCATGTGGGCAAAGAATTCCGGCTCCAGGCCGCCCAGCGCGTGCCAGGCGTCGGCGCGCACCAGCAGGCAGGCGCCGGAGGCCCAGGCCACGGGCCGGGCATCGTCGTACTGACCAAGGTCCTGCTCCAGCGTGTCGAATAAACGGCCCCGGCAGAAGGGATACGCCAGCCGGTCGAGGTAGCCGCCGGCACCGCCGGCATACTCGAAATAGCTCGGGTCGGCCTGGGCCAGCAGCTTGGGCTGGGCGGCGGCAATGCGCGGGTTGGCTTCCAGCAGCTGCCGCAGCGGCGGGAGCCAGCCGGGGGCCACTTCCACGTCCGAGTTCAGCAGCAGGTAGTATTTAAAACGTCCTTGAAGCTGCGCCAGGGCCTGGTTGTAGCCCCGGCAGAAACCCAGGTTTTCGCTGAAAACCAGCACCTCCACCGCCGGAAATTCGCGGGAGAGCAGGGCCCGCGAGTCGTCGGTCGAGGCGTTGTCGGCCACGATAACGCGGGCGCCCTCGGCGGCGGCCAGCACGCCGGGCAGAAACCGGCGCAGAAAGCCCGCACCGTTCCAGTTCAGAATAACCAGCGCGGTGTCGCTGCAACTGCCGTTTTCCACCCCGCTGAGCTTAGGCGCCAAAGTTGCCCAGGTCGAGGCCGGGAATGTTGGGCATCAGGCCGCTGGTTAGGCGCTGCAGTTCCAGGCGGGCCTGCTCGGCCACATCGGTCAGGGCCTTGTTGACGGCTGCCACCACTAGGTCGGCCAGCATGTCGCGGTCCTGGGGCGTGAGCAGGGTTTCGTCGATTTCAATTTTGAGCAGCTGGCGGTGGCCGTTGGCCGTGGCGCGCACTAGGCCGCCGCCGGCTTCGCCGGTGGCCGTCAGGTGCTGGAGGTTTTGCTGGGCGGACTGCATCTTGTCTTGCAGCTCTTTCACTTTGCCCATCATGCCGTTGAGGTCGAATGCCATATTTTCAATTAATAATTAATAATGAACAGTGAGCAATGAACAATTCGCAAGCGCAAGTAGAACGGTATTGGCTTACGCCTTCCTACGGTTGTTCACTGCTCATTGCTCATTGTAAAATGGTGACTGTGCCGGTTTGTTGCACGAGCTTTCCGGCTTCGTCGCTCAAAGTTAGGCGCCAGACGTAGGCACCGTTGACCGGGGCGCGGCCCCGGATGCGCCCGTCCCAGGTTTGGCTGCGGTCGGTGGCCCGGAAAACCTCCTGGCCGTTGCGGTCAAATACAGCAAACGTAAAGTTTTGCAGGTAGCGGCCCTTTATTTCCCACACGTCGTTCAGGCCGTCGCCGTTGGGCGTGAAGGCATTGGGCACGGCCACGCGCACGGGGCGCACCACCAGGGCCAGGTTAGAATAGCTCGGCGTGCTCAAACCCAAACCGCTGACTTCGAGCCGGTAGCGCAGGGTCTGGCGCTCGGTGGGCGGGTTCAGGTCGAGGTAGGAATTGCCGCTGACGGGCACGGCGCGCAGCTCGGCGCCGGCCGCATCCAGCAGCAGCAGGCGGTAGCGCGGGGGCACGCCTAGGTCGGGGCCGGTGGGCGTGGTCCAGCTTAGCTGCACGGTCTGGCTTTGGTCGGAGCCAGTGAGCGCGGCGCGCAGCAAGGCCGGGCAGGCCGCATTGCTTTCGGCGGCCGCCGCGTTGCCGCACAGGTCCCGGAACCGCACCGAGTAGCAGGGCGGCCGGGCCCCCCCGGGGGCGACGGAGGGGGTATAGCGCCCCCCGGCCGTGCGGCCGGGCTGGGGCAACACCAGCGGCGCCCCCCC
>CAXUEM010000421.1:0-740 GCA_964249885.1 uncultured Hymenobacter sp.
CCGGCCTGATGAACCCGGTGGCCGGCAAGCGCTTTGCCCTGGCCTGGCGCGCCGCCGAGCTGCTGCCCGCCGCTGCCGCCGCCTACCGCACCCTGGAAACCGAGCTGGCGCAGTCCTTCTTCTTCGAGAAGCCGATTCTCAAAGTTTTTGGCTCGGCGCAGGAGCAGCAGGAGCTGCTGACGCGCAGCGCAGCCCGGCCCTGGGGCGACTTCGTGGCCCGCATCGAGACCGCCGACCCCCTGCTGGCCGGCGTGCAAGCGCCGTTTGGCGGGGTCTGGCTCCGGCACGGTGGCTACGTGGCGGTGAGCCCCCTGCTGGCCGCGCTGGCCGCGCAGGGCCGGGCCCAGGGCTGGCTGCGGGCTGAAACTTTTAGCTGGGATGCCCTCGTTAGCGACGATGCCGGCGTGGCCTACCGGCTAGGGCAGCTGCGCGCCACTCGCGTGGTGTGCTGCGAAGGTGCGGCGACGGCGCACAACCCGCATTTCAGCTGGCTGCCCCTGACCCCGAACCGGGGCGAGGTGCTGGATGTAGACTGCGCAGGCCTGAGCGCGGCGCAGGTGCTCAATCGGGGCGCCTACGTGCTGCCGCTGGCCGAGGGCCGGTTTCGGGTGGGAGCCACCTACCAGTGGCCGCCCTTCGCCACGGAGCCCACGCCGGAAGGCGAGGCAGAGCTAAGTGCCCGGCTGGCGGCGCTCACGCCGCTGCCCCCGCGCACGCCCGACCCGAACATGCACAAGCTC
>CAXUEM010000421.1:750-3075 GCA_964249885.1 uncultured Hymenobacter sp.
GGGCTGGGGTGCGGCCGGCCGTGCGCGACCGTCGCCCCCTGCTGGGTGCCCACCCGGCGCTGCCCTGGCTGAGCGTGTGCGGCGGCTACGGCTCGCGGGGCGTGATGCTGGCGCCCGGTCTGGCTGCTCAGTTGGCCGACTGGCTCGAAGGCCACGGCGCGTTGTGGCCCGAAGCCGATGTGCAGCGGTATTATCGTTTTTATAAATAATATAGCGTAATCATTAGCCTGAGTTTGCTAGTTACCTGGCTCCGCTGCCGGGGCGCCGACAGGCCAGCAGTTTGGCATTCAAAAACAAGTCAGGTAGCGGCTCCGCCGGTCACTCTCCTTTGCTCTGAGTATGAAGCTTTTTATTTCCCGGTCCTGGCGTCTGAGTTTGCTGCTGGCCATCCTGCTGCCCTCCCTGCCGGCCGCCGCCCAGACGGCGCAGGAGTCGTTCGGGCGGGTGCGGGTGCAGTACCGTAAGTTTAACTGGCAGCAGCTGGCCACCCAGAACTTCACCATCTATTACTACGACGACGCCAGCAGCGCCCGCCGCGCCGCTGAGTACGCTGAAGCCGAGCTGCAGCGCATCACGGGTTTGATTGGCTACTACCCGTACTCGAAAACCACGCTGATGCTGTATAACTCCGTGGGCGACCTGCGGCAGAGCAACATCGGCCTCGACCCCGACCGCCAGCAGATTGGCGGCCAGACCTCGCTCACGCGCCTGACCAAGGTGCAGGTTGCCTTCACCGGCCAGCAGACCGACTTCAAGCGCGACCTGAGCCAGCAGATTACCCAGGTGCTGCTCAATGACATGATGTACGGCGGCTCGCTAAAGGAAGTGCTGCAAAGTTCCTACCTGCTGCAGCTGCCCGACTGGTTTATCGGGGGCGCGGCGGCCTACGCGGCCGAGGGCTGGAGCGTGGAAATGGACGGCTACATGCGCGACATGACCCGGCAGTACCCCAGCGGCAACCGTACGGCGCCGTTCTTCGGGCGCAACACCCGGCTGGCGGGCCAGAGCGTCTGGAACTACGTGGCCGAACGCTACGGCTACACCACCATTCAGAACATCCTCAACCTGACCCGCATTACCCGCGACGTGGAAGTGGGCATCAGCTCCTCGCTGAACGTGCCCTACAAGGTGTTTTTGCAGGAATGGCTGGCTTACTACCGCGAACTGAACAACCGTCCCGCCACCGCCGCCCTGGGCCGGCCCGACGACAAAGCCCGCCTCAGCGGCCGCAACCGCCGCAACGCGGTCTACTCGCAGCCCGTGCTCAGCCCCAACGGCCAGCAGTTGGCCTACGCCGCCAACGAACAGGGCCGCTACCGCGTGATTGTAGTGAACCGCGACGGCAGCCGCCGCCACACCGTGAGCCGCGGCGGCTACAAAACCCCCGACCAGCGCGTGGAAACCCGGCTGCCCGTGCTGGCCTGGCGCGGTAACACCCAAGTGGCCGTAGCCGAGCAGGAGCGCGGCCGCATGGCTCTGCACCTGCGTGAGGCGCGGGGTGGGGCAGCCTTCATCAGCCGCCTGCGGCAGGCCCTGCGCCTGCGGCGACCGGCCTCGGTGTTCGAGCCCTACGACCAGATTCTGGGCCTGAGCTACTCGCCGGACGGCAAGTCTTTGGTATTCAGCGCCGTGCGTGACGGGCAGAACGACATCTACCTGCTCCGGGCCGGCGGCCGCACCGAGCAGCTTACCAATGACTTGTTCGACGACTTGCAGCCGGTCTTTCTGCTCGGCGGGCAGGGCATCGTGTTCAGCTCGAACCGCTACCTCGATTCGACGGGCACGAGCCGGCCGGCTACTTTCCCGAACGTGGTGAACAACTACGACCTGTTCGTGCGTCACCTCGACGGGCGGGCCCGGCCCCTGGAAGCGCTGGTGAGCACCATCTCGAACGAAACTCGCCCCCGCGCCCTTAGCGACGAGGAAATTGTGTACTTAGGCGAAGAAAGCGGAGTGCGCAGCCTCTACCGCTACAATCTCAAAACCCGGCAGCGCACTCCGCTCACCAGCTTCGTGGGCAACCTCGAAGATGCTGACTACAACCCCGCCACTGGCGCGCTGGCACTGATAACGCGCAACGAAGGCCGCGACCAGCTGTTCGCGCTGCCAAGTTTTCAGCCCGCGGCCGGCCTGCTGCTGGGCAAAACCGCCCGCCAGCAAACCCTCGAAGACCGGTCGGTGGCCGTGGCGGCGCCCACGCCAGTGGCGCCACCCGCGCCGGCCCCGCAGCCGGTAGCCGCTCCCGCCGCCGACACGGCTTCGTTTCCGCCGGCCAACACGGCCGCCGGGCGCCGGGCGCGCCGCAAAGCCAGCGAGGCGGTGAAC
>CAXUEM010000422.1:0-3065 GCA_964249885.1 uncultured Hymenobacter sp.
GAAAAGCTCGACGGGCTGACCCGCAAAAATCACCAGGGCGCGGTGGCCTTTGTCTCGCCCATTGATTATGCCCCGCTCGATAACCTCCTGGCCGGCTTGTTCGAGGAAGGCAAGACGCCGTTTCTGCTCGTGCTGGACCGCATTACCGACGTGCGCAACTTCGGCGCCATGGCCCGCTCGGCCGAGTGCCTGGGCGTGCAGGCGCTGGTGGTGCCCGGCCGCGGTGCCGCTCAAATCAACGGCGACGCCGTGAAAACCTCGGCCGGCGCTCTGAACCTGCTGCCCGTGTGCCGCGAAGCCAACCTGCGCGACACCATCCAATTCCTGAAACAGTCGGGCCTGACCATTATCGCCTGCACCGAAAAAGCCACCGAAGCCGTGGGCACCGCCGAGGTCGATTTCACCGGCCCCGTAGCCGTGCTTATGGGCTCCGAGGAAGACGGCATCGACCCGGACCTGCTGCGTCTAGCCGATGTGCGTTTGCGCATTCCCATGACCGGCCAGATTCAGAGCCTGAACGTGGGCGTGGCCGCCGGTATTATGCTGTTTGAAGTAGCCCGGCAGCGCGCCGCCGCCGCCAGCAGGGGGTAAGACTCGCAAAAAATCGGCGCACTTGGCGCGGGGCTCCGGCCCCGGGCCCGATATTGCCCGGCCTCCGGCCGGGGCGCGCCAGCAGGGGGTATTCTGACTAGAATGTCCCTCCGGCCAGAGGCCGGATAGTAGCTAGCACGGGGCCGGAGCCCCGCGCTAAGTGTACCAGCTACGCTGCCTTAGTTATACCCGTTGCCCTTCTTAGCGCGCACGTCGGCCACGAAATCCTTGACGCGCTGCTCCTCGCTGCGCTTGCATATCAGCAGCACGTTGTCGTACTCGGCCACGATGAAGTCTTCGAGGCCTTGCACCACCACTAGGCGCTCGGGCGGGGTTTTGATGACGCAGCCCTTGGTGTCGTAGAGCAGCACGTCGCCGTCCACCATGTTGCCGTGCGCATCGTGCCGGCCCAGGTGGTGCAGGGAGTCCCAGGTGCCCACGTCGCTCCAGCCAAAATCGGCGGGCAGCACGTACACATTATCTGCCTTTTCCATCACGCCGTAGTCGATGCTGATGTTACGGCAGCGCGAATAGGCCTCGCTGATAAAGGCTTCCTCCTGGTCAGTGCCCAGCTGGTCGGCGCCCTCCTCAAACACCTCGGCAATGTCGCTGAGGTAGTGGCGGAAGGCGTGCATAATCACGTCGGCACGCCACACAAACAAGCCCGAATTCCACAGAAACTCGCCGCTGTCCACGAACATGCGAGCCAGCTCCACATTAGGCTTTTCGGTGAAGGTTTTCACCTTGAACAACTCCGTGCCGGGCAATTTGTGCTGGGCGCCGTCCATGTACTGAATGTAGCCGTAGCCGGTGTCGGGCCGGGAGGGCTTGATGCCGAGCGTGATAAGCACCTCGTGGCGACGGGCCGCCGCCACGGCCAGCCCGATAACGCGCCGAAACTCTTCCTCGTGCAGCACGGCATGGTCGGAGGGCGAGAAGATGATGGTCGCCTGCGGGTCGCGCTGCGCGATGCGGTACACGGCGTAAGCAATGCAGGGCGCGGTGTTGCGCCCGATGGGCTCGCCTAGAATCTGGTCGGCCGCCAGCTCCGGCAGGTGCTCGCGCACCAAGGGCATGTAGTCGCGGTTCGTAACCACAAACACGTTTTCGGGCGGGCACAGGCCCGCGAAGCGCGCCAGCGTGAGCTGCAGCATGGAGCGGCCCATGCCCAGCACGTCGTGAAACTGCTTGGGGTGCTGCGTGCGGCTGAACGGCCAGAACCGGCTGCCGATGCCGCCGGCCATGATGACCAGATACGTGTTATTCATCGTCGGGCAAAGGTAGGCGCCGGCCGGGAAGGCCGGCGCCCGGAGCCCCGCGGCCGTTTTGCGTATCTTTGTTAAGACCGACTTTTCGTGCGGAATGCTATCTTCTCCGCCTCACCGATATATTTTACCTACTACGTGGCTTGTTCAACGTGCTCCTCCGGCGGAGGCTGCTCCACCACCGCCGGCAAGGTGGGTGGCTGCGGCTCCAAGGGCGGCTGCAGCTCCGGCTGCACCCGGCTCAATGTTTTTGACTGGCTCCAGGACGTGGAGCTGCCCGACCATTTTCAGGGCTTCGATATTGCCGAAATCCGCTTTAAAGGCGGCCGCAAAGAGTTTTTCCGCAACGACCAGCGCCTGCCGCTCGTCACCGGCGATGCCGTGGTGGTGGAGGCTGCCGGCGCGGGCTGGCACCTGGGCCACGTCTCGCTCAAGGGCGAGCTGGTGCGCCTGCAGATGCGGAAAAAGAAAGTTGCCACCGACTCCAAGGAAATCCGCGGCATTCTGCGCGTGGCCACGCCCGACGACGAGGCGCGCTGGCAGGCAGTGCGCGACCTGGAAAACGGCACCATGTTCCGGGCCCGGGCCCTCGTGAGCGAGCTGCGCCTGCGCATGAAGCTCTCCGACGTTGAGTACCAGGCCGACCGCACCAAGGCACTGTTCTTTTACTCGGCCGAAGACCGGGTGGACTTCCGCGACCTCATTCGCCGGCTCGCCGACGAGTTTCGGGTGCGGGTGGAGATGCGCCAGATTTCCCTGCGTCAGGAAGCCGGCCGCATCGGCGGCATCGGCGTGTGCGGGCGCGAGCTGTGCTGCTCGACCTGGCTGCAGGACTTTAAAACCGTGAGCACCACCGCCGCCCGCTACCAGAACCTCAGCCTCAACCCCCAGAAGCTGGCCGGGCAGTGCGGCCGCCTCAAGTGCTGCCTCAACTACGAACTCGACGCCTACCTCGACGCGCTCAAGGACATCCCGAGCGTGCAGCGCCCGCTGCAAACCGAGAAAGGGGAGGCCTTTTTGCAAAAGACCGACATCTTCCGCAAGCGCATGTGGTTTGCCTTCAAAGGCGATAATAACTGGGTGATGCTCAGCACGGAGCGCGTGCGCGAGCTGCTGGATATGAACAAGCGCGGCGAGAAGATTGACGCTCTGCTGGCCCCGCGCCCCGAGGCCGAAGTCGTGCCCGACGTGACGGCCATGGTGGAGGAC
>CAXUEM010000423.1:0-940 GCA_964249885.1 uncultured Hymenobacter sp.
CCCTAAATGTGTCGATGACCACCGACACCAGCGTGCCGATTGGGCAAACCTGGGTCGGGCAGCCCTACGACGGCAACTTCGAGGGCGCCCGGCGCGGTGGCCTGCGCTCGTGGTGGCTAAGCCAGCAGCTGCTGGCGCACCCGGGGCCCGGCGGCGGGGCCCTGCGCGAGAAGATGACCCTGTTCTGGCACAACCACTTCGTGGTGCAGTTTCTCGACATCACTGAGGCCCGCTACGGCTACGAGTACATCCGGCTGCTGCGCGAGCACGCCCTGGGCAACATCCGCCAGCTCACCAAGGACGTGACCATCACGCCGGCCATGCTGCGCTACCTCAACGGCAACGAGAGCACGGCCGCCGCCCCGAACGAAAACTACGGCCGCGAGCTGCTGGAACTTTTCACCGTGGGCAAGGGCCCCATCATCGGCCCCGGCGACTATACCTACTACACCGAGGCCGACGTGCAGGCCGCCGCCCGCGTCCTCACCGGCTGGCGCGACGACTCGGCCAGCGTGCGCGGCTACTTCACCCCGAGCCGGCACGACAATACGCCCAAGCAGCTCAGCCCGGCGCTGGGCGGCACCGTGCTGGCCCCGGCCGGCGCCACCGAGTACCAGCACCTGATTGACGTCATCTTCGGCCGGCCCGAAACGGCCAACTTCCTGGCCCGCAAGCTCTACCGCTGGTTTGTGTACTACGAGATTGATGCACAGGTTGAAGAGAACATCATTCAGCCCCTGGCGGCCCTGCTGCGCCAGCACAACTTCGACCTGGCCCCGGCCCTGCGCACGCTGCTCTCGTCGGAGCACTTCTTCGACCCATTGAACGTGGGCTGCCTAATTAAAAGCCCGCTGGATTTGACCGTGGGCCTGATTCGGCAGCCGGCCACGCCGCTGCCGCCGGCCACGGCTGCCGCCCCGGTGCACTACAGCGTGTACAG
>CAXUEM010000423.1:950-3061 GCA_964249885.1 uncultured Hymenobacter sp.
CTGGGTGGCGGCCGTAATCAGGTAGCTGTACACGCTGTAGTGCACCGGGGCGGCAGCCGTGGCCGGCTGGGCCGCCTACTACCAGACGCCGCAGTACCATCGGCAGTGGCTGAACGCCGTGACCCTGCCGCGCCGCCAGCAGCTGGCCGACGTGCTGGCTGGCCCCGGCGTCACGCGCAGTGGCTTTCTGCTCCGCCTCGACCCCATCGGTTTCGTGCAGAGTTTGCCCGCCTCCACCGCCCAAAACCCCAACCTGCTGATAGCCGCCTACACCGACCTGCTGCTGCCCTTCGAGCTGACGGCCACCCAGTACACCTACCTTAAAAACGCGCTGATTCCGGGCCTGCCGGACTTCGAGTGGTCGGTGGAGTGGAGCGACTTTCTGGCCGCGCCAACTAATACGGCCAAGCGCCAGGGCGTGCTCACCAAGCTGCAGAGCCTGCTGCGGGCCCTGCTGGGCCTGGCCGAGTTTCAATTATCCTAAAAACGTGTTTCGCGCAGTGGCCCGCCGCGTTGGCAAATCAAACACTTTTTCCAGCCCAGCGTGCTTTGACCCTGCGCGACCCTGCGTGACATGACTTTCAATCAGCCCCCACAATGAAACGCCGCGATTTTATTCTGCGCACGGCAGCGGCCACGGCGGCTACTACGCTGCTCAACCGCTTCCCGGTGGGCGCCTACGGCTACTCGCCGGCGCTGGCGGCCCTGACCGGCGCGGCCACCCAAACCGACAAGGTGCTGGTGATTGTGCAGCTGCAGGGCGGCAACGACGGGCTGAACATGATAATCCCGCGCGACCAGTACCCGGCCCTGCTGGCGGCCCGCGCCAACATTGCCATCCCCGAGCGCCTGGTGCTGGGCCTGAACACCGCTACCGGCCTGCACCCGGCCATGAGCCAGCTGCAGCAGCTGTTTCAGGCCGGCCAGCTGGGGGTGGTGCAGAGCGTGGGCTACCCCAACCCCAACTTCTCGCACTTCCGGGCCACCGATATCTGGACCTCGGGCTCCGACGCCCACGTGGAGCTGCCCACCGGCTGGGCCGGCCGCTACCTCGACTCGGAATTTCCGGGTTTTCCGACCGGCTACCCCAGCCCCGACCACCCCGACCCGCTGGCCATCAGCATTGGCTCGGTGGCCAGCAACTGCGTGCAGGGCCCGGCCGTGAACATGGGCATGGCCATTGCCAGCACCTCCTCGTTCTACCAGCTCCTGACCGGCGGCACCGATGTGGCCCCGAACACGCCCGCCGGCCGCGAGCTGACTTACGTGCGCCAGATAGCCCAGCAAACCCAGGTGTACACGGGCAGCATTCAGGCCGCCGCCACCAAGGCCAAAAACCTCTCGCCGCTCTACCCGGTCGCGGGCCAGAACACGCTGGCCGACCAGCTGCGCATCGTGGCCCAGCTCGTGGCCGGCGGGCTCAGCACCCGCATCTACGTGGTCAATCTGGGCGGCTTCGACACGCACGCGGGGCAGGTAAATGCGACTGGCGGCACCCACACGGGCTTTCATGCCACCCTGCTGGGCCGCTTGTCGGAGGCCATCAATGCGTTTCAGGACGATTTGCAGCGCCTGCAGCTGCAGGACCGGGTGGTGGGCCTCACGTTTTCGGAGTTCGGCCGCCGCATCCGCTCCAATGCCAGCCTGGGCACCGACCACGGCGCCGCCGCCCCGCAAATCGTGTTCGGCAGCCGGGTCAACCCCATCATTCACGGCCGCAGCCCGCAGCTGCCGGCCAACGCCGCCGTGGGCGAAAACCTGGCCCTGCAGTTCGACTTCCGCAGCCTCTACACCAGCATTCTGCAGGACTGGTTTCAGGTGCCCCAGGCCACGCTCACGCAGCTGTTTGGGCAGCAGTTTCCCTACGTGCCGGTTTTGCGGCCCGCCACCGTCACGGCCAGCGCGCCCGCCCGGCCGGTGGAGGGCTTCAGCGTGTTTCCGAACCCGGCGCCGCTGGGCGCGCAGGTCACGGTCACGTTCGAGAGCGAAGGCGGCCCCACCTACCTGCGCCTGCTCGACGGCGTGGGCCGCGAGGCGCGCCGCGTGGTAGATGGGCGAGCGCTGCCCGCCGGCCCGCAGCCCGGCCGGGGCGATGACGAAGGAGCCCCCGC
>CAXUEM010000424.1:0-1356 GCA_964249885.1 uncultured Hymenobacter sp.
CTCAGCAGCCTGTTCGTGCACGCCGGTACCTCGCACCTGCTCATTAACATGCTCAGCCTGTGGCTGCTGGGCCTGCTGGTCGAGCCCCGCGTGGGGCCGGCGCGGCTCATGGTCAGCTACCTGGCTTGCGGCGTGGGCGGGGCGCTGCTCAGCCTGGGGGTGCACCTGCAGGGCGTGAACTCCGTGGGCGCGTCGGGCGCCATCTTCGGGCTCTACGGCGTGCAGTTGGCCCTGCTGCTGGGCCGGGCCATTGAGCTCAACAAATCAGACCGCCGGGCCATGCTGGCCCTGGTGACGTATCTGGTGCTGAGCAACCTGCTCTCGGGCCTGACGGGCCGCATCGACAACGCCGCCCACATCGGCGGCCTGCTTACGGGCCTGCTGCTGGCCGGCCCGGTGCTGGTGCGGCAGCTGCGCCGGCAATTACCGGCCGAAAATCCCGGCAAATAACCCCGGCAAACTGACTAGCCGTGCCCGGCAAACCCGGGCCGATGCGCGCACCTGGCCCGCGGCCGGCCATTCGTGCTTTATTTCAGGCCCTGATTCCGCCCTTTTTCCCTCGCTTTTCTTCTCCTTTCTTTTCTATGCTAGCCCTCCAACTCGACGCCATCAGCCAGCCCCTGCGGCTGCGTGAGGTGCCCGCGCCCACGCCCGGCCCCGGCGAAATTCTGCTCGACCTGCAGGCCGCCGCCCTCAATCACCGCGACGTCTGGATTCAGAATGGCCCCGACGTGCCAGCTGGCGCGCCGGCGGTGGGCGCGCGGGTGCTCATCAACCCGGGCTTTGGCTGGGGCGAAAACCCGCGGGCGCAGGCCAAAGAATTCACCATCCTGGGCATGCCGCTCGACGGCACCTTCGCCCAGCAAATTGCGGTGCCGGCCCGCTACGTACACCCGCTGCCCGCCCATTTGAGCTTCGAGCAGGGCGCCGCGCTGCCGCTGGGCGGCGTCACGGCCTACCGGGCAGCCTTCACCCGGGCCGGCGTGCAGGCCGGCGAGCGGGTGCTGATAACCGGGGTGGGCGGCGGGGTGGCCCTGCTGGCCCTGCAGTTTTGCGTGGCCCGCGGCGCCGAAGTCTGGGTGACCTCGGGCAGCGACGACAAGCTGGCCCGGGCCCAGGCCCTGGGCGCGCGCGGCGGCATCAGCTACCGCACCGACAAGTGGGCGCCTGAACTGGTTAAGCAGGCCGGCGGCTTCTTCGATGTGATTATTGACAGCGCCGCCGGGCCGGCCTTCGGCGCCCTGCTCGACGCGGCGGCGCCCGGCGGCCGCATCGTGTTCTACGGCGGCACGCTGGGCTTCATCCCGGATTTGCCGCCGGCCAAGGTGTTCTGGAAGCAGCTCAGCCTGCTAGGCT
>CAXUEM010000424.1:1366-3038 GCA_964249885.1 uncultured Hymenobacter sp.
AGGCTCGACCATGGGCACAGAGCAGGATTTCGCCGACATGCTGGCCCTGGTCGAACAGCACCAGCTGGTGCCCGTCGTAGACCAGGTGTTTGCCCTGGCCGAAGGCGAAAAGGCCCTGCGCCGCATGGAAGACGGCCAGCAATTCGGCAAAATCGTGCTCAAAATAGGCTAGCCGCTTCGCTGGGTGGTCTGAGGGCGAGAAAATCAGCCGGACTTTGTGGCTCTGGCTTGACGCTGAATCATGGTGTCAAATGTCTGAAAATCAGCAGGATTAATTTGCGGTAAACAGGAGCAAAATTGAATGCTGGCGGCCCACCGGATGTTACTAGCCTGACACCGAAACCCAGCTTTTATCTCCCGTTTTCGCCATGAAAAATCCTGCCGACTACCTCGCCGACCACGTATTCGAAGCCCGCCGCCCGCGCCGCGAGCTGCAGGCCGTCGTGACGCTGGCTGACGCCACGCGCGCCATCGAGCAGGCCTTGGCCGATGCCGAGAAGTACAAGTACCTGCTCATGCGCGCCCTGCGCCGCCACGCCGACGACCTTGCCCCGCGCCCCGCTGCCGCCAGCGTTATGACCGCCGAGACGGAAACCCGCGTGCTGCCGCTGTACCCCGGCCGCGAAGCCCAGCAGCTGGCCGCTTAATTCAGCAAGCGCCTGCTGCCAGTATAATACCTCTGACTCCGCTACGGGCGGGCTGCTTCGGTGGCCCGCCCGTTTTTACGCCCGCCAGCAGGGGGTAGTCGAAGGAAGAAGCGAGCAAACGTCACCACCCCGACGGACCAAACGCCGCCGCAAACCTGCGCGGCCTAGTACGCGGCCCGCCCGCCCACGCGCGGCTGGCCTACTACCGGGCCAGCCGCCGCGCCAGCTCGGCGGCCAGGGCGGCAGCCTGCTGGCGCAGCTCCGGCACTGCCGTCGACTCAAAATAAGCCGGGCGGCGGCTGGCGCCCAGCGTAAATAAATTTGGGCTGGCCGCACCGGTGGCGCTGAGCAAGGCGCCGTGTGCGTCCGTGAGCAGACCTAAGCCCAGCGGGTCGGGCATCAGCTCGCCCTGCGCGCGCAGACCTTCCACCAGCGGCGTGGCGATGCGGCGGTAATCCAGCAGGGGGCCCACGCAGCACACCACGTGCTGGGCCCCGCGCCAGGCTTCGGGCGCCGGGCCGGGCCGGGTTCGTACCCGCAGCTCGTCGGCGGCGGGCAGTATCTCGCTGACCCGGCCGGCGAGCAACTGCACTATCCCGGCCGCTTCCAAGTCGGCAATGGCCCCGGCGTTGTGGGCCGGGCTGCGGTGGCGCAGCGTCGCCCACCAGCTGCCCAGGTGGCGCAAAAACCTGGCTTGCTCGGCCAGCGGCCAGGTAGCCCAGATGCGGCCCAGGTCGGGGCGCAGCGCGTCGAGCACGGGGCGCCAGTCCAGGCCCTGGGCCGCGGCCAGTTGCACGTGCCGACGCACCTCGCGCAGCACTGCCCCCACGGTGGTGAGGCCGGCCAGAGTCGGGTAAAAATTGGGGTAGGTGGCCCCAGCCGGCCCGTGAGCCGCCGGCCAGCGCCCGTGCCGGCCCACGGCTGTGATGGGCGCCCGGTGCCCGGCGGCGCGTAGCCCCAGCACCACATCGACCGCCGTCAGGCCCGAGCCGCATTTGCGGTCGAGCGTGAAGGCGGGAACGGAG
>CAXUEM010000425.1:0-271 GCA_964249885.1 uncultured Hymenobacter sp.
CCCAGCGCTAAGCCAGCCGGCCGCGGCGCCCGCGCCGGCGGCTGGCACCGGTGCCGCCGGCGTGGTTTCGGCGGACGACGACCAGCGCCGCGCCCAGCTATGGGCGGCTACGGCCCGGTTCGTGTATGCCGATGATGCGAAGCTGGCAAAGATTCGGACGCAGCTGGAGCAAACCATTGATGACGGCAGCCTGCGCACTTTTGGCCGCAGCCTGGACGACGCGGTGGGCATTGAGAAAGCCGCCGTGCCGGGCCAGAGCCACGTGCTCAAG
>CAXUEM010000425.1:281-3036 GCA_964249885.1 uncultured Hymenobacter sp.
TGCTCAAGCTGCAGGGCATTTTCAAGGAAGTGCAGGCCCAAAAACCGGCCACCCTGCCCCTGCTGGCCCAGGCCATTCAGCAAAAGCTGGAAGCCAACAAAGAGCGCATGAGCGACCCGACCCGCCGGCAGCGGCTGAGCAGCTTGGTAAGCCAGCTCCGTCAGTTGGCGGCCCCGGTAGCCCAGTCCGTCGCCACCGAAGTTGAGGGCCCGCCCGAAGCGACGGCGGCAGGCGCTGACCCGGGCGTGGCGGCGTTGGCCCAGGCAGCAGATGCCGCCCCCCAGCCCCTGACCGCCAATGAGCCCCCGGTTGTATCTACTCCCGCTAATCCGCCCGCGCCGCCGGTTGCTGCCGCCTCCACCATGTCCATTCTGCCCCTGCTGCTGTCCGCCCTCAGTTTGCTGGGGGTGCTGTATTTGTTTCTGACCCGCAACCGGGCGTCCGAGCCGGCCTACCGCGTGGAGCCGGAGCCGAGCTTGGCCAACCGCCAGCCCGTGGAGCCTTCGCTGAGTGTCGCGCAGTACCAGGACCTACAAAAGGAGGTGCGCAAGCTGGTGCAGACCGAAGTAGCCAACGCGCTGGCCGCTAACGGCCCGGCTCCGCCCGCCGCGGGTCAGCAGAGGCAACCCAGCCCGGACAACCAGAAAAAGGCCGCGCCACGGCCCCCGACTGCGCCCGCCGCAAATGCTCCGCCCCCCGCTCAGAAGGCGGCCCCGGCCGCTGCGGCGCCGGCAGCTGCGGCCCCGGCCCAGCAGCCGCCCAGCATGGAAGAGCTGATTCCGGCCACCGCACCGGTGGCACCCGCGCCGCGGCACCGCACGATTTATGTAAACCAACAGCCGCTGGATGGTGCCTTCCGCCGCGACAACCTAGCCGATGCGCCGGCCTCGTACACCATCTTCGAAATCACCGTCGATGAGCAGCAGGACCCCAACCGCGGCACCTTCGTAGTGACGCGCAACGAGGGTTCGCACGGCGGCTACATCGGCTCGCACCACAGCATTCTCGACCCGGCCTGCGTGTATAGCTACCCCCAGGGCGCCGTCTCGCGCATAATCACCGACGCGCCCGGCACGGTGCAGAAAACGCCCGCCGGCGACTGGCATATTCTGCAAAAGGCACTGATTCACTTCTCGTAGGGCGCGAAAGTCAGCGCCGCCAGCCGGTCCGGTCCGACGGCGAAGGCCGTCCGACCGGCTGTCGTCAGGCTCGCCCGAACGATACCCCCTGCGGCCGCCCCCCCCCCGGCCCCGGCTGGCGGTGCGACCTTTGCCCGAATTCAATCTAACCCGCATTATGGTCCTTTCCCTGCTGGAGCTGCTGGTCGTGGCCCTGATTATCGGCCTGCAGCTTCGGGCTTTTGCCCGCAGCCGCCAGGACTCCGCGCGGCTGGCCGAGCTTTTCCCGGATGCCTCGCGCCTGTTTCTGGCGCCGGTGTACGACGCCGCGGCCGACCACCAGGTGAAGGAAGTGGCCGTAGCCGAGCGCGCCGCCGGACCCGAATTCGCGGAGCTGCTGGCCGACACCAACGCCTACCTGCGCAAAAACAAGGGCACCGCCGACTTCAACCTGCTGCAAAGCATTGCCGAGCGCCGGGCGTTTGCCCTGGATGATGAAGTGCAGAGCGGCACCTCGGCCCCGCTTTACATTGGGCTGATGGGCACGTTTGGCGGCGCCATTCTGGGCCTGGCCAGCCTGCTGGTGAGCGGCGCCAAGTTCGACGATGCGGCTATTCAGGCATTTTTGCAGGGCGTGGCCATTGCCATGGTCGGCAGCCTGATGGGCCTGGGCCTCACGCAGTACGCCGGCGCGCTCTACCGCGCCGCCCGCCGCCGGGCCGAAGCGCGGCGCAACGGCTACTACACGTTCTTGCAGGTCGAGCTGCTGCCCATTCTACACTCCGACATGGCCGGCAGTCTGAGCAACCTGAAGTCGGTGCTCGATGCGTTCAACCAGGAATTTTTGAGTAAAATTTATGAGTTCGGGCCCATCGTGGGGGCACTGAACGAGAACATCAGCACCCAGAAAAGCTTTCTGGAAGAGCTGCAGCGCGTGGGCTACACCGACATGGCCGACGCCAGCATCCGCGTCTTCGACAAGGTGGCGCAGAGCGCGCACCATTTCGAGAACTTCCTGGCCTACCAGGAAAAGCTGAACGCCACGCTGCAGCAGGGCAGCGCCGTGGCCGAGCGGGTGCAAAGCCTGCTCGCCCGCCTCACCGGCCTGGAGCAGGGCCTGAACCAGGTGCCCGAGCTGGTGAAGCAGCACGACAGCACGGTGCGCGCCCAACTGGCTTTTTTCCAGCAAAACCAGGCCGAAATGGACCGCCTCACCGGGCAAACCGGCCAGTTTTTCGATGAGCAGTACCACCAATTAGCCGAAACCATGCGCCGCCGCATGGCCTACTTCCAGCAGGAAGCCAACGAAGCGGCCAACCTCTGGCAGGAGCATTTCCAGGCCCTGAACCGCGACAACATCTACGAGCGCATCGTGCGCTACATGGAGCCGCTGGGCAACCTGCCCGAGGCGCAAAAGCAGCTCAACCAGCAGCACACCCTGCTGGCCCAGGCCATCTCGCGCACGAACGAGCAGCTCATGCAGAAGCTCACGGCCGATGCCCAGCTGCACCAGCAGCTGGCCGAGCAGATGAGCACCCTGAACACCCTGCTGGAGCGCGCCACCGCCAAAGGCCCCGTGGGCCGCATGATGGCGAAGGTATTTGGCGGACCGGCCAGCGCCCCCCCTGCCGGGCCCG
>CAXUEM010000426.1:0-2099 GCA_964249885.1 uncultured Hymenobacter sp.
GAGCAGGGGCGGGAGGGCCAGGCGAAGCAGAAATAACATAGCCGGAAGGGGGAATAAAGCAGTTTAAGGCTGCGAAGGAACAACAATCCGGCCGACTGCCGCGCGAGGCGCTATTTTCGGCTCCAAACCCGGTCCGCCGCCGTAGCTTTACCGCAGTGAACGTTGCCCGCTACATTTCCCATAAAATCGACGGCGGCGCCGACTCCGGCTCCTTCACCTCGTCGGTCACCAAGATTGCCATCATCAGCATTGCCCTCGGGCTGGCGGTGATGATAGTCTCGTTTGCCATTTTGCAGGGCTTCCGCAACGAGATTCAAGCCAAAATCTTCTCGTTCGGCGCCCACCTGCAAATCAGCCGCTACGACACCAACAACACCATGGACGTGGCTCCCATCGGCGGGCCGCGCCTGATGAAGCGCCTGCACACCTTCCCCGCCGTGAAGGCCGCCCAGCCGTTTGCCCGCATGACGGCCATCATCAAAACCCGCGAGGAAGTGCTGGGCGTGGTGCTCAAGGGCATCAGTGAGGAAGACGGCCCCTCGCCCATGCGCCAGAACCTGGTGGCCGGTAAGTTTGTCGAATTTCCCGATTCGGCCGCCAGCGACGACATCCTGATTTCGCGCAAGGTGGCCGATAAGCTGCGCCTGCAGGTCGGCGATAAGACTTTGTTTTACTTTATTCAGAACCCGCCGCGGGTGCGTCCCTTCATTGTCAAGGGCATTTACTCGACCGGGCTGGATGAATTTGACGAGGTATTCGTCCTCGGCGACATCCGCCACATCCGCGACCTGCGCGCCTGGCCCGACTCACTCGTGGGCGGGCTGGAAGTGGAGCTGAAAAGCTTCCCGACCCTGGACCGCACCGCCGACCAGCTCTACGAACAGCTGCCCTACGACCTGAAAATCGACAAGATAACCGACCAGTACGCCCAGCTTTTCGACTGGCTGCAGCTGCTCAACCGTAACGTGGTTATCTTCTTGATTCTTATCATCTTCGTGGCCACGTTCAACATGGTGGCCACCATCTTCATCATGATTCTGGAGCGCACCAACATGATAGGCGTGCTCAAGGCCATCGGCGCGACCGATAATCAGATTCGGAGTATGTTCTTTTTCCGGGGCCTGAACCTGACCATCCGGGGCATGCTCATCGGCAACCTCGTGGGCGTGGGCTTCTGCGCGGTGCAGTACTTTTTCCACGTCATCCCGCTCGACCCCGAAAACTACTACATGGACCGCGTGCCCATTCACTGGAACGGCGCCATGTGGGCCGTGCTGAACGTGGCCACCTTCGCCACCTCCCTGCTGGCCGTGCTCATCCCGACTTACCTGATTGCACGCATCCGCCCCGTGACGGCTATCAAGTTTGATTAAGACGAACCGAGCTTGTCGCTGCGCAAAAGCAGATTCGGGTCGGGACAGAGCTCAGCCCAGATTTCCCGCTCGCTGGCCCGCGCCACGCCCGGAAAGTCGCCCTGCCGGCCCTGCATATCGGCCATGAGCTGAAAATGCAGGTGCGGCGGCCAGGCGCCGTTTTCGGGCGGCGGGCCCACGGTGGCAAAGGCCTCGCCCGGTGCCAGCGCCTGGCCGGCCCGCAGCGCCGCCCACTCCTGCTGGGCCAGGTGCCCGTAGAGACTATAAAAAGTCAGGCCTTCGAGCTCGTGCGCCAGGATGACCGTGGGGCCGTAGTTGCCGAAGCCGGCGTTGTCGGCCAGGCTGTGGATGCGGGCGGGCAGGGGCGCGAGCACCGGCGTGCCGGCCGGCAGCCACACATCCACGCCCAGGTGCAGGGTGCGGGGTTCACCCGCGCTGAACAGGCCGGGGCTGCGCCGGTAGATGATGCGCTCCTCCAGGTAGCCGCCGATGCCGATTTGAGCGTTTTGCCGGGCCAGCAGGGTGTCGACCAAGACGCTGAAGTCGGCGGTGTTGCGCAGGTCGGCGGTGGCCAGCAGGGGGTTGGCGGCGCTGAAATCGAGCCGGGCCACGTTCGAGCCATTCAGGTCGACGGGCAGGACCGGACCAGGCTGGCAGCGGGCCAGGGCCGTGAGCAGGGACATCAGAAAAGAAGAAAAAAGAGTGAGGAAGGTGCAAAACTAACCC
>CAXUEM010000426.1:2109-3008 GCA_964249885.1 uncultured Hymenobacter sp.
GGCTTATGGCGCGTCAAACTCAACGGCTACCTTTGCGGCCCGCCGGCCGCCAACCCGCCGCCTTTTTTGTTAGTACAAGCCGCGGCGCCCGCCGGCCCCCGCGGCGGCGCTGCCGTCCAGCCCCAGCCTCCAGTCCCTAAGTTCCCCCCATGTATCTTACCCTGACCGTCGTTGAGCTAACCCACGAAACCTCCGACGCCGTTACCATTCACCTCGAACGGGCTGACCGCCAGCCCATTGCCTCCCAGCCGGGCCAGTTCCTGACCCTGATTCTGCCCTGCGGGCCGGGCGGCAAAACCGAGCGCCGGGCCTATTCGCTGAGTTCGACGCCCCAGGAGGCGCCGCGCCTGGCCGTGACGGTGAAGCGCGTGGCCGGCGGCCTGGTCAGCAACTATCTGCTCGATACTGTGCAGGTAGGCCAGGAAATTCAGGCCATGGCGCCGCTGGGCAACTTCACCCTCGTGCCCAGCCCCAAGGCGGCCCGCTCGCTCGTGCTTATCGGGGCCGGCTCGGGCATCACGCCGCTTATGTCCATGCTCAAAGCGGTGCTCCAGACCGAAACCCGCAGCCACGTGCTGCTGATTTACGGCAACCGCAACGAGGAGTCGGTTATCTTTCAGAAGCAGCTCGCCGACCTCGAAGCCGGCAGCGGCGGGCGCTTGCAGGTCGAGCACGTGTACAGCCAGCCCACCGGCCCGACCGGCCCGCACCAGCACACTGGCCGCCTGAATCGCAACATGATTTTGCGCATTCTGGAGCAGCGCCACCAGTTTCCGGCCGAGCAGGCCGAGTATTTCCTCTGCGGCCCCGAAGGCCTGATGACCGAGGCCCGCGCCGCCCTCGACATTCTGGCCGTGCCGGCCGCCCGCGTGCGCCGCGAGAGCTTCGTAGCCGCCACC
>CAXUEM010000427.1:0-2993 GCA_964249885.1 uncultured Hymenobacter sp.
GCTGGCGCCGGCCTTGCGGCTGGCCCGCAGGCCGCCGCGCTTCGTGGCCGGCGCCTGGGCTAGGGCCGCCCCGCTGGCCGAGTCGCCGGCCTGGAAGTTGGCGAAGCGCACGGCCACCGTGTCGCCGGCGGCGGTTTTGAAGCGGTACACGGCGTTGCCGTTGAAGGCATCGCGCGAGAGCACCGAGATGGTGCCCTTGTAGAGCTTATGGAACTGCGCGAGCGAGTCGAGCCGCACCTGGGCGTTGCGCAGAGTCTTGATTTCGGCCCCGGCCAGAATGCTCACCCGGCCCGAGTCGGGAATAATCCAGGCGTCGGCGGCCGCGATGTAGGGCACGTTGCTGGCTTCGAGGCGGTACTTGGCCAGGTCGTAGGTGGCGCGCCCGGCCCGGAAGCGCAGGCCGCGCTGCTCGGGCTTGACGGAGGTGAAGTAGGAACGGGTCGAGTCGGAGCCGGCCGCTACGCGCAGCTGCACCACCTTTTTCTTGAAGTCCCAGCGCCCGCCGCTGAGCGTGGTTTTGAACTGCGAGTAGGGCAGGTCGATGCTGGCCTTGGAGTTGGGCTCGCGGGTGAAGTCGGCGTAGCCGCGCTGCAGGTTGTAGTCGAAGGCCACGTCGTTGGCCGTCAGGGCCGGCTTGTTGGCCTGGGCCGACTTGACGCTGAGCGTGGCGTTGCGGCCGGTGTAGCCGTTGGTCTTGAAGCTGAGCTCCGGCGACTTGATGTAGGACTGCGGACCGTCGAGGCGGCCGTCGGCGCCCAAGCCTTTGGGCGTAAGCACGGCCGTGCCCTTGAGCGTATAAGCCCCGGCGTAGAGCTTGATGGGCTCGCCGGTGCGCGGCGTAGTCAGGAACATCGAGTCGGTGCGGGTGGCCCAGCGCATCAGATACCCTGCTGGCAGGTTCACCTTGGGCATGTCGATGGCGCTGTTGGCGGCAATAACGCCCGTCTTGCCCTGCGTGACTACCGAGTCTTTGTATAACACGAACTGGTCGGAGGCAAACGAGCCAGTCAGGTACTGCACGTTGCCCACGCCCTGCAGGCCGTTGCCGTTCAGCCGGACCTTGCCCGTGAGCTTGCCCTTGGTGCCGTAGAGGCCGTACCCCCCGGCTGGCACGCTGTGCACGAAGCCCAGCGCGCCGTCGTCCTGCATCACGAGCTTGGTTTTGATGGGCGGCAGGATGCCGCCGCTGTTAAACACACCATCAAAGCCCGCCGTGGAGCGGGCCACGTTGTTGAGCGAGTCGAGCTTGAAGGGCGGAATGTCGAAGTGCATGGTCGTGTCGTAGGCCCCGCCCAGCACATCGGCCTTGTTGAAAAACACCGTGGTGGGCGAGTTCGAGGCAAACGAAGGGTACGAGCCCTTGATTTTGCGGCCCGACTTATTGCGCGGGTCGTTGATGTAGAGGCGGCCCGAGGTCTGCTTGCCGCGGTTGGTGAGCGCAAAGTCGGAGTGGCCGGGCGAGCCGGGCGCGGGCGCCTTTTTCGTTTTGCTGCGCACCACCACCGAGTCGAGCTTGGGCATGTCAACGAAAAAGCCGTCGTAGTCGAACTTAAACTCCCGGCCTCGAAAGGTGAACGAGGACGCCACCACCCGGCCGCTGAACTTGATGTTGCGGTTTTTCTCCACCCGAATCAGGCCCGAATCGGGCTGCACGAATACCGAGGCCGAGTCGTCGGAAAAGTTGAAGCGGTCCACGCCCCGAATCAGCAGCTCGTTCGTGGCCAGATTGAGCGTGGCGTTGCGCCCCGAGCCCGACAGGCTCTTGATGGCCAGGTGGTCGTAGTCTTTGCGGTCGCGGGCGGCGGCCACGTAGTGCTGGCCCTTGGGCAGAATGGTTACCTCGCCCGTGAGCGGGGTCCACTGCACGTAGCCGTCGCGGGCCAGGCCGGCCATGGCCGAGCGCAGGTTGGCCTCCGAGGCCTTCAGGTCCTCGGCCATGGTGGTCACGTTCAGCTTCTTGGCGTTGCCGTGGCTCTGGCTGTAGCCCACCAGCATCTGCAGCGGGTGGAGGCGGTTGATGCTCTTAATCTGCTGGTAGCGGGTGTTGGTGAAAAACTCCTTGCTCTCAAAGTCGGCCGTGACCTGCTCCTTGGCCCGCAGCATGGCGAAGTCGATGGTGGGCTTGCTCAGCTGCCAGGTCAGCAGCTCGGTGCGCACGTCCATCTGGTGGTAAGAGTCGGTGTAGGGCGTGGTTTTGTAGAGGCCCTGCTCGCGCGCGAGCTTCAGCTCCTGCTTGCCCTTGAGGTAGCGCAGCGTGACGCCGGGGTGCGAGAGCGAGTCCTTGGCGCCCTGAAAAATGGTGACGGCGGCGCGCTCGGCCGAAATAACAGAGTCGCCAAGCACGTAGGAGCGCGAAGTGGCCTTAAACTTGGGCTGCCCGCCCTGGCTCACAATAAGCCGGGCTACCGAGCCGTCGAGGGCGGCGCTGAGCAGGCGGCCGCCGGCCAGCGAGACGCCGCCCTGGTAGCTGATGTTCTGGCCCACGTTTTTCACGCGGGCGTCGTTGGTGAGGGAGATGAAGCGCGGGTAGCCGGTATCGGCGGCGCCGGGCTTGCGGCGGGTGGCCTTGTAGCTGAGGGCGCCTTTCACCGGCGCCTCCAGCAGGGCATTGTAAGTCAGCGTGACGGGCTGGGCCGTGAACTCGGGCTTGCCCATGTCGAAGTCGAACGCGCCCAGCTCGGCCGAGGCCGGCTCTTTGCGAATCAGCCAGCTCATCTGCCCGCCCTGGGCCACGAAGCGGTTGGTGCCGGGCACGGCCGTGCCGCTCACCTTTTGCAGGGTCAGGGAGTCGCCGGCCGCGGCCATCACCACGTCGGCATCCTTAATAACGAGCACGGCCCCGCGGGTGGGCGGCGGCACGTAGGTGTCAAAGGCCGCGCTGGGTGTGGGCACGAAGGGCGCGTCGTTCTGGGCGAAATCGGCCGGGTTGCCTACGGGGCCGGCCGGGGCCGGGGCGGCTTTAGCGGGTGTTTTAGCGGCAGTCTTGGCGGGCG
>CAXUEM010000428.1:0-2991 GCA_964249885.1 uncultured Hymenobacter sp.
GCACCCAAACCAACGCCGAGGGGCAGTACTCGCTGGCCAACGTGCCGGCCGGCGCCACGCTCATCTTCAGCTTCGTGGGCTTCGCCGCCCAGGAGCGCACCGCCGACGGCGACGGCCCGCTCGACATCGCCCTCAGCCCCGACACCAAAAGCCTGAACGAGGTCGTCGTGACCGGCTACAACGTGGCCCAGGAGCGGCGCACGCTGGTCACCGCCATTCAGGAAGTCAAGAGCAAGGACCTCATCGACTCGCGCCAAACCAACGTGGTGAACGCCCTGCAGGGCAAGGTGGCGGGCGTGCAAATCACTTCTTCGGGCGGCGGGCCTGGCGAGGGCGCCAGCATCGTCATCCGCGGCGGCACCTCGCTCGACGGCGACAACCAGCCCTTGTTCGTGATTGACGGGATGCTGATGGACAACTCCTCGTTCTCAGAATCGACGGCGCCCGGCGGCGGCTCGGCTTTCAACGGCCTACTGGGCCGCTCGGTGGGCTCGGCCAACCGCGCCGGCGACCTCAACCCCGAAGACATCGCCTCCATCACCGTGCTCAAGGGGCCGGCCGCGGCGGCGCTCTACGGCTCTAGGGCCTCGAACGGGGCCGTGATTATCACGACCAAAAAAGGCCGCGCCGGCCGCACCACGCTCGACTACCGCCTCCAGTTTTCGGTGGACGAGGCCAACCGCCTGCCCCGCCTGCAGGACCAGTACCGCCAGGGCTCGAGCGGCGTCACCGACCTGACTACCCGCGCCTCCTGGGGCCCGCGCTTCGCTCCTGGCGACCAGGTCTACGACAACCTGGGCAACTTCTTCGGCCGGGGCTACACGGTTCAGAACTTTGTTAATCTCTCGGGCGGCTCGGAGCAGGCCAGCTTCACCTTGTCGGGCTCGAACCTGCGGCAGTCGGGCATCACGCCCGAAAGCCACTACGACAAGACGACGGTGCGGGCAGCGGGCTCGGCCAAAATATCGGAGAAGTTTTCGGCCACCGGCTCGGCCCAGTACCTGACCAGCGGGGCCGAGCGGCCCTTGCAGGGGCCGGGCACGTTCGGCAGCACGGGCGGCTTCATGCTGAGTTTGCTCAACTGGCCGCGCAACGACGACGCCCGCAACTACCTCAACCCCAACGGCACCCGCCGCCGCCTGATTCCGCAGGGCGCGGGCACCGACCAGGACGCCGACAACCCCTACTTCACGGTATACCGCAACCCGCAGCGCGACCGCACGCACCGCTTCGTCGGCAACGCCCAGCTCACGTTCGCGCCGCTCAAGTTCCTGAGCCTGAGCCACAACATCGGCACCGACTTCTTCACCACCCGCACCACGTCGGTGCGGGCCGTGGGCACCTCGCTGGTGAACAACCAGAACGGCGGCTACTCCGAGTCCGTGGACCGCTCCCGGGTGCTGACGGCCACCACGCTGGCCACGCTCACCGGGCAGTTCGGCGAGAAGCTCAACGGCTCCTTGCTCCTGGGCAACACCATCGAGCAGGTCCAAACCGAGGGCGTGGACTACATCGGCCTGATTTTCCAGAACCCCGACTTTGTTGGCCTCAACAACACGGTGAACCGCAACGCCCTGCAGCGCGACGGGCTGCGGCGCAACGTGGGCAACTTCGCCCGCCTCAGCGCCACGGTGTTCGACCAGGTGTTTCTGGAGCTGCAAGGGCGCTACGACTTGTCGTCGACCTTGCCGCGGCCGGAGCAGAACAAGATTTACGGTAAGGGCTACTTCTACGGCTCGGCCGGCGCGGGCTACGAGTTCACCAAGACGCTGGGCCTGGACCAGAACCCCGTTTTGAACTACGGCAAGCTGCGCGCCTCGGTGGCCGAAGTGGGCAAGGACACGGGTCCTTACCGCATTATCTCGCCCCTCACCACCAATACCTTCATCGGCGGCGGCTTCCGCAACGGCTTCTTCGGCTCCAACCCCCTGCTGCGGCCCGAGCGCACCCGCACCTGGGAGGCGGGCGTGAACTTGCAGTTCTTCAAAAACCGGCTTGGCCTGGACTTCAACTACTACGAGTCGCGCACCCGCGACCAGATTATCGCCCCGCGCGTGAGCCAGGCCACGGGCTTCATCTTGCAGTACATCAACGGCGGCATCGTCAGCAACAAGGGCATCGAAATCAGCCTCAGCGGCACGCCGGTGCGCTCGGCCGGCGGCTTTAGCTGGGACGTGCTGGCCAACTTCTTCCGCAACCGCAACCGCGTCGAGGAGCTGCCCCCGCCCCTGACGGTGGTCTACCAGTCTGACGCCTTCATCACCGACGTGCACCAGGGCGGCGCCTTCCCCGGCCGCGCCATCACGGGGGTAGGGGCCACCGATTTTGCCCGCGTCACCGACCCGAACAGCCCTTACTTCGGGCAGCTCATCCTGAGCGCTGCCGGCTACCCGACCGTCAATTCGGCCGCCGGCTTCCAGTACGCCGGCGACCGGGCCCCGCGCTTCACGACCCAGCTCACCAACACGTTCACGTATAAGAATCTGAGTTTGACCGGGCTGCTCGACTTCCGGGTGGGCGGCGTGGTCATCAACGGCAACGACTGGTACAGCACCCGCACCGGCCTCTCGGAGCGCACGCTGGACCGCTACCAGACAGCCACCTTCCAGGGCGTGACGCGCAATGCCGACGGCTCGTTCACGCCCAGCAACCGGCCCGTCGAGCTGACGCAGGCCTACTACCAGAATGTGCTGGGCGGCGCCGGCGCCGCCTTCATCGAGGACGTGTCGTGGGCCCGCCTGCGCTACGTGACTTTGGCTTACGCCCTGCCCGCCACGCTGCTCAGCCCGACCAAGTTCATCAAGAGCCTGGAGCTGAGCGTGACCGGCCGCAATCTGTGGCTCGAAACCAACTACACCGGCGCCGACCCCGAAACCTCGGCCGCCGGTGCGGGTGTGCGCGGCGGCGGGGCCGGCGGCTTCGACTTCGGCAACGTGCCGGCCACGCAGGGCGTGGATTTTGGGCTGAGGGTGGGGTTTTAGGGTTTCCTAC
>CAXUEM010000429.1:0-209 GCA_964249885.1 uncultured Hymenobacter sp.
GCGCTACGAGCTGCCTAAGGCGTCGGCCGTGAGCATCACGGTGAGCAACGTGCTGGGCGCCACGGTGCGTACCGTCAGCCCCGCCACCCGGCAGGCCGCCGGCCCCCACGAGCTGCAAGTGCCCGTGGCTGACTTAGCCAACGGCGTGTACTTGGTGCGCATGCTGGTCAACGGTGAGCCTTCGGTGACGCGCCTCGTGGTGCAGCACT
>CAXUEM010000429.1:219-2991 GCA_964249885.1 uncultured Hymenobacter sp.
CTTCGTGGTAGCTCACCAAATCATCGATAGGGGAGCGGATAATCTTGCCCACCTCCATGCCGTGGCTCCGCGCTACCTGCGTGAGGGCGTCGCGGAAGTTGTAGCCTACCGAGCCCACGCAGTTGAAGCTGTAGTCCTGGTAGCGCGGGTAGTGCAGCACCAGGTTCTGGAAGAACGCCTCAAAGCCCTGCAGCACGATGTCGCGGCAGTAGCTCACATTGTTGTGGTCGTAGGCGAATTTGGCGAACGAGGCCAGGAAGCGGTTGGGCAGGGCCTGGTTGTAGAGGCGGTCGAGGATGTCGTTGCGCGAGCCCAGCTCGTAGGTTTCGCGGAACGGCTCGGCCAGGCCCTCGGGCAGCTGCTGGCGCAGGTAGTCGCGCAGCAAACGTTTGCCGATAAACGAGCCGCTGCCCTCGTCGCCCAGGAAATAACCCAGCGAATCGACATTATAAGTGATTTTCTCGCCGTCATACAGGCAGGAGTTGGTGCCCGTGCCCAGGATGGCCGCAAAGCCCGGCCCGCGCCCCAGCAGGGCCCGCGCGGCGGCCAGCAGGTCTTCGGTCACCGTGATGCTGGCCTGCGGAAACAGCTGCTGCATGGCCCGGCTGATGACGGCCGCCTTGGCGTCGGAGGAGACGCCGGCGCCGTAGTAATGCACCTCGCGCACCTCGGGGCGGGGCAGCGTGTCGGGCAGGCTGCGGCCCAGCGAGGCGGCAATGGCCTCGGTGGTCATGAAGTCGGGGTTGTAGCCCTCGGTGTTGAAATACACGCGGTTGCGCGCGTCGTCGAGCTGGCACCAGTTGCTTTTCGTGGAGCCGCCATCGGCAATTAGAATCATGGGCGGGGGGAAAGGGGAATAGAAGCGGAAATCAAACCTTAGCGCAGCGAATGTAGAGCCCCCGCGGCAAAACCCGGCCCCGGGCCGGGGCCGACCGGCACCCTTACTATCCGCACAACCGATTGTGTTAGCTCCCGCCGGTGCTAGTTTTACCGCCGGCTACCCCCGGCTGGCCGCCGAAAACCTTCCGCCTACTGCGCCTTCCTCTTCCCGCCGATGCCGACTCTGCTTGCCCGCTGCCTGCTGCTCACGCTTTTCTTTTTTGGGGCCCGCCCGGGCGCGGCCCAGGCCCCGGCCAACGCACGCCTGCCCAGCGGAAATGTATTCGTAGACCAGCAGGGGGTGCTGCGCTGGCAGCAGACCCAGGCGGAGGTGGCCTTGTTCGGCGTGAACTACACCGCGCCGTTTGCTCATGCCTACCGGGCGCTGCTGGCTACCGGCACCGACCCGCAAAAGGCCATAGACCAGGATGTGTACCACCTCGCACGCCTGGGCGTGGACGCGTTCCGGGTGCACGTCTGGGACGTGGAAATCACCGACACGCTGGGCAACCTGCAGCCAAATGAGCATCTGCGGCTGCTCGATTACCTGGTGGCCCAGCTCAAGCAGCGCGGCATCAAGATTATCCTCACGCCCATTGCCTACTGGAACAACGGCTACCCGGAGAAAGACACCGGCACGGGCTTTTCGAGCATCTACAACAAGCAACAGGCCTACACCAACCCGCGCGCCATCCGGGCCCAGGAAGTGTACTTGGCCCAGTTTCTCAACCACCGCAACCCGTACACCCGGCAGCTCAACCGCGAGGACCCCGACATCATTGCCTACGAGGTGTGCAACGAGCCCAAGTACCGCCGGCCCGACGCGGCGGTCACGGCCTTTGCCAACCGGATGGTGGCGGCCATGCGCGGCACCGGCTACCGCAAGCCGATTTTTTACAACATCGCCGAAAGTCCCGAGGTCACTGATGGCACGCTGGATGCCAACATCGACGGCGTCACCTTTCAGTGGTACCCAGCCGGACTGGTGAGCGGGCATACCCTGCAGGGTAATTTTCTGCCCTGGGTAGACCAGTACCCGGTTCCGTTCCGGCAGGACCCGCGCTTTCAGCGCCGGGCCAAGATGTCGTACGAGTTCGAGTCGGCCGATATTATCCAGCCCGTCATGTACCCGTTCATGGCGCGCAGCTTCCGCGCGGCGGGCTTTCAGTGGGCCACGCAGTTTGCCTACGACCCGCTGGGCATCGCCTACGCCAACACCGAGTACCAGACCCACTACCTCAACCTGGCCTACACCCCGGCCAAGGCCCTGAGCCTGCTTATTGCGGGCAAGGTGTTCCGCCGCGTGCCGCGCGGCCAGACCTTCGGCCGCTACCCGGCCGACTCCAGCTTTGAGGCTTTTCGGGTGAGCTACCGGCAGGGCCTGAGTGAGATGAGCACCGACGAGGAGTTTTACTACACCACCAGCACCTCCACCACGCCCCGGCGCCCCGCGCGCCTGCGCCACGTGGCCGGCACCGGCTCGTCGGCGGTAGCCGAGTATGGTGGCCTGGGCGCTTATTTTCTCGACCGGCTGGCGCCCGGCGTGTGGCGGCTGGAGGTGCTGCCCGACGCCGTGCCCATCCGCGACCCGTTCGCCAAGACCTCGCTGCGCCAGCCCGTCACCCAGATTTTGTGGAATGCCCAGCCGCTGCGCCTGCGCCTGCCGGAGCTGGGCAGCCGCTTCGCGCTGCGCGGCCTGAACGAGGGCAACTCTGCCCAGGCGCAAGCCACCGACGGCCGCCTGACCGTGCGCCCGGGCGTGTACCTGCTCACGGCCGCTGGCAAGAGCAGCGCGGCCTTTTCCGCCCAGTCTGCCTTCGGCTCTATCAAATTGGGTGAGTTTGTGGCGCCGGCGCCCACGGCCCTGGGTCCGCAGGCGCGCCACGTGCCGGC
>CAXUEM010000430.1:0-2986 GCA_964249885.1 uncultured Hymenobacter sp.
GAATGTAACGGCACCTCCCGCGGGCGTAAGCCGGCCCGAAAGCTAATGCCATAATCTTTTATCCCCGCAGACAGGTTTTTTCCGGCTTGCCCGCGGGAGGTGCCGTTACATTCGTGCCGGATTTTTCTCTCTCGCTTTTTCTCTGCCCGCCATGCTAGCCGCTACTATGACTTCACGCGCCGAAGTCCTTCAGCACCTCGAAGGTTTTCTTAAGGAAAACCTGCCCACGTTTCTCAAGGATGTGAAGGATTCCTGGCAGCCCGCCGACTACCTGCCCGACCCCCGGCTGGATTCTTTTTTTGACGAGGTCAAGCTGCTGCGCGAAAACGCCAAGGACCTGAGCTACGACCTCGTGGCCGTGCTCGTCGGCGACACCATCACCGAGGAGGCCCTGCCCAACTACGAGGCCTGGTTTCACCAGCTCGACGACCTCAACCGCGACCCCAACAACGGCTGGGCCCAGTGGATTCGGGGCTGGACGGCCGAGGAAAACCGCCACGGCGACCTGCTCAACCGCTACCTCTACCTGAGTGGCCGCGTGAACATGCGCGAGATGGAAGTCTCGACCCAGTACCTGATTAACGACGGCTTTGACCTGGGCACGGCCCACGACCCATACCGCGCTTTTATTTACACTTCCTACCAGGAGCAGGCCACCAACATCTCGCACCGCCGCGTGGGCCAGCTGGCCCGGCAGGCCGGCGACGACGGGCTGAGCAAAATCTGCGGCATGATAGCCGGCGACGAAAACCGCCACGCCCGCGTCTATAAAACCTTCGTGGACAAGATTTTCGAGGTCGACCCCTCGGAGATGATGCTGGCCTTCGAGGACATGATGCGCAAGAAAATTGTCATGCCGGCCCACTACATGCGCGAGATGGGCATCGAGATTGGCAAAACCTTCGGCCACTTCACCGACGCCGCCCAGCGCATCGGCGTCTACACCTCTTCCGACTACACCGACATTCTCGACTCGCTCATCCACGACTGGAAAATTGAGCACCTGACCGGCCTGAACTCGGCCGCCGAGAAAGCCCGCGAGTACGTCATGGCCCTGCCCAACCGCCTGCGCCGCGTGGCTGACCGCATGCCCGTGCCCAAGCTGGAGTACAAGTTCAAGTGGATAGGGTAGAAGTCAGCTAAGGTTAAACCGCCCGCCAAACGTCTCTCATCCTGCGCCGAATGCGCAGAATGAGAGACGTTTTTTTATTCATACATAACCTTTACCCGGCCCCGGGCCTTGTGCATCGGGTCCTTTTCCGGCCGCCCCCAATCTTCCTTCCCATGCCCAAAATCATTTCGCCCCAGGTAGAATTCGCCACCCTGCTGGCCCAGGTAAAGCAGGTCGCGCCCGAGATTTTCACCGCCGACGGCCAGTTTCTCAATTTGCTGGAGGGCCGCTGGCAGGAGCCGGGCCAGCCGCGCGCGTTCCGCTCGCCCGTCGATGGCACCGAGCTCGGCGCCCTGCCCATGCTGAATCAGGCCGCCGCTTTGCGCGCGGTGCAGGCGGCCAAAGCCGAGGCCCCGGCCTGGGCCGCCACCGACCACGACGAGCGCCGCGCCCGCGTGCAGGCCGCCCTGGACCTGCTGCGCCCCCAGGTCGAGCTTATCGGCAAGCTGCTGATGTGGGAAATCGGCAAAACCTACAAGATGGGCTTCACCGACATCGACCGCGCCGTGGAGGGCGTGCAGTGGTACGTCGACAACATCGACGCCATGCTGGCCGGGCGCACCCCGCTGGGTTTGGTCAGCAACATTGCCTCCTGGAACTACCCCATGTCGGTGCTCTTGCACGCCGTGCTGGTGCAGGCGCTGTGCGGCAACGCGGTTATCGCCAAAACGCCCACCGACGGCGGCTTCATTTCCCTGAGCCTGGCTTTCGCCTTAGTGCGCCGCGCCGGCGTGCCGGTCACGCTGGTCAGCGGCTCGGGCGGGGAGCTGAGCGAGGTGCTGGTCAAGCACGACGCCATTGATTGCCTGAGCTTCGTGGGCGGGCGCTACAACGGGCGCAACATCGCCGACGCCCTGGCCCAGAACGACAAGCGCTACATGCTGGAAATGGAGGGCGTCAACACCTACGGCATCTGGGACTACTCGCAGTGGGACACGCTGGCCGAGCAGCTCAAGAAAGGCTACGACTACGGCAAGCAGCGCTGCACGGCCTACGTGCGCTTCGTGGTCGAGCGGCGCCTGTTTCCGCGCTTCCTGGAAACCTACTGGGACGTGGTGCGGGGCCTGAAAGTGGGCAACCCCACGCTGGTCGATAATGCCGCCGACAACCTACCGGACCTGGCCTTCGGCCCCGTCATCAATGCCAGCCAGGCCCAGGACCTCGACCGCCTCTACGCCGACGCGCTGCGCACCGGCGCGACCCCCCTGCTGGACGGCCGCCTGGATGAGAATTTGTTTCTGCCCGGCCAGGACATGTCGGCCTACGTGGCCCCGCGCGCGCTGGTCAACCTGCCCCGCCAGAGCGAGCTTTACTTCAAGGAGCCCTTCGGCCCGATTGACTCCATCGTGCTCGTGGACCGGGTGGAGGAGCTGGTGGGCGAGATGAACATCTCGAACGGCGCACTCGTGGCCGCCCTGGCCTCGGACGACGAAAAGCTGGCCCGGCGCACGGCCCGGGAAATCCGTGCCTTCAAGGTGGGCATCAACCAGCTGCGCTCGCGCGGCGACCGGGAAGAGTATTTCGGCGGGCTGGGCGAGAGCTGGAAGGGAGCCTTTGTGGGCGGCAAGCTGCTGGTGGAGGCCGTCACCAACGGCCCCGACGGCCAGCCTGTGCTCGGCAACTACCCCGACGCCACGCTGCTGCCCACCACGAGCTAGGCCCGGCCGGGCGCTGCCCTTTTCTTCTATTCTTTCCTTCCTGCCTTTCCTTTTTTACTTACGCGCATGGCTTTGCCTTTTTTATTTGCAACCGGCATCGAAAACAGCAATCCGACCGTGGGCAATGTCCGCGTCGATGAGCTGGAGAAATGCGGCC
>CAXUEM010000431.1:0-2984 GCA_964249885.1 uncultured Hymenobacter sp.
TGCGGCAGGAGAACGGACAGCCATACGTGGTCGTCAGTCCCCTGGCGGCGCAGCAGGAGTCTGCGCGCTTACAGCACCTGCGGGAGCACCTGGCCAGCCAGTTGCCCCAAGTCGAACTGGCCGCGCTGCTCCTGGAAGTGGAGGCCTTTACCGGTTTTGCCAGCGCCTTTAGCCATGTGGCCGACGGGCAGACGGCCGCCACCGACCTGCCCCTGAGTATCTGCGCCGTGCTGCTGGCCCAGGCCTGCAACATCGGCCTGAAAACGGTGGCCCGGGCCGACGTACCGGCCCTGACGCTGCCGCGCTTGTCGTGGGTGCAGCAAAACTACGTGCGGGTCGAAACCCTCACCGCCGCTAATGCGCGGCTCGTGGACGCCCAAGCGGGGCTGTCCCTGGCCCAGGCCTGGGGCGGCGGGGAAGTGGCCTCGGCCGACGGAATGCGCTTCGTCGTGCCCGTGCGCACGCTGCACGCCGGCTGGAACCGCAAATACTACGGCTCGCAGCGGGGGGTGACCTACTACAACTTCACGGGCGACCAGTTCACCGGCTTTCACGGCATCGTCATTCCCGGCACCTTGCGCGACTCGCTCTTCATCCTGGCCGGGCTGCTGGAGCAGCAAACCAGCCTGGACCCGCGCGAAATCATGGCCGATACGCACGGCTACAGCGACGTGGTCTTTGGCCTGTTCGCGTTGCTGGGCTACCGCTTCAGTCCCCGGCTGGCCGACCTGGCGGACCAGCGTTTCTGGCGCCTGAGCAAGGAAGACGATTACGGTCCGCTGAACGCGTTGAGCCGCCACGTCGTGAATTCCCGGCTCCTTATCGAGCACTGGGACGATATGCTACGGCTGGCCGGCTCGCTTAAATTGGGCAAGGTCAAGGCCACGGCCGTGATGCGCACCCTGCAACGGGCCGGTTCCCTTTCGGGCCTGGGCCGGGCCGTGGCCGAGTTGGGGAGGGTGGAGAAAACGCGCTACCTGCTGGCCTACGTCCACGACGAGGCCTACCGGCGCCGCATCCTGGTGCAACTCAACCGGGGCGAAGGGCGGCATGCGCTGGCCCGCGCCGTCTTTCACGGCAAGAAAGGCGAGCTGCGCCAACGGTACCGCGAGGGCATGGAGGACCAGTTAGGGGCCTTGGGGTTAGTGGTGAATGCGCTGGTGCTATGGAACACGCGCTATCTACAGCAGGCGCTGGCGCAACACCAGGAAACGGATGGGGAAGTACCGGAGGAGGACATTGCCCGTCTTTCGCCGTTGCTGCATGAGCACGTCAACATGCTGGGCCGCTACGATTTTAGCTTGCCCGAAAGCCTTGCGGCAGGGCAGTTGCGGCCGTTGCGGGACCCGGCCAACTGGGAAGAACGATTCGCCGAATTTCCTTAGCGTTGTTTTCCGTTCTTACTCTTGTGCTACCCCTTATAGTGACACGAGCGGCACAGCGTATTCACTTGGTCGAGGCGCACGTATTCAGCCGACTGGCGCAAGGATTCGACCAGGGCGAGCTGTGTTATTTCGGCGTCGTTATCTTTCAGGGCGGTGTGCAGCTTGACGCCGGTCAGGTAGCTGCGGGCCGCATCCAGGGCTACGGACTTATCAGTCGTTTTGGCCGCTGGGTAGTAAGTGCGGGCCACGGGCTGCTCGAAGCCGTGGCCGCGGGCGCAGAGGTAGCGCGGGCTAAGGTTCTTACGGGCGCGAATGGTGAGGATGCCGCACGTTGGGCAAGTGTCGCGAGAGGCCGGGTCCACGCGCATAGCCGCCTCAGCTTCGGCCTCGCTGATGCTGTCGAACACGGGTCGGCACCACGCGGTGCTCAGTTCATTGCGCAGCAGCGTTTTTAAATCACTGTAAAACAAGGGCAGGGCGCGTTTGAACAACACCAGCGGAGGCGTGGCGCTGCCGCATTTCTCGCAGCACGGGCAAAGCAGGGCCGCCCGTCGCGCTTTCCACTCAGCGGTTTCCCACGGCTTCGGCAGCTTTTTTAGCTGCTCGAAGGCAACGGCAACTGACACTTCGCCACTGGCTACTTGCTGGCTGAGCATTAGGAAGAAAGTGTCGTCCATTGAATCAGCTAAGAATTTTGGATTTGGGAAGGAAAGGTAGGTAGGCATGAATTAAAACCAGATTTTGCCCCAGAGTAAACGCCTTTAACAAAGTGAAATTTCGGCAAATCACCCAAAAATTTTGCCGAAAATTTGGAAATACTAAATCTGGCGGCAACCTTCGCCCTGAAATTGACTTTAACCCCGCCAGACGTGCCGCTGACTTTAGTTAATTCAAGCCTGCACGAGCTGTTGCAGAGCCGGCCGCAGTGGTCGCGCCAGGAGTTGCTGGCGCTGCTGGGCCAGGAGCAGCCCGCCGTGCCGGCGGCGACGCTGGTGTCGCGGCTGCACGCGCTGAAAAGCCGGGGCCTGCTGCACTCGGTGGGCCGGGGCTGTTATACGGCCCTGGCCCCGCGCCCCGCCTTCGCTCCGACGCTTGACAGCGGCACTACTCGGTTTTTGCGGTTGGCGCACCAGGCGCTGCCGGCCGGCGCGGCGCTTTGCTTTTCGGACACGGGCTGGCTCAACGAGTTTCACGCGGGGGCACCGCTGCCGAGCTACCGACTGCTGGAAGCCAGCAAGGCATATCTGCCCGCCCTTTATGAAGCTCTGCAAGCCCATAGCCGGCTGGTGTTCCTGAACCCCGACGCTGCGGCGGTGCTCACCTACGTGCACCGACACGAGCGGGCCGTGGTACTGCGGCCACTCATCAGCGAGGCGCCGCTGGCGGGTGCGGGGGCCACCAGCACGAGCCCGCTCGAAAAGCTGCTGGTGGACGCGCTGGCGCACCGCGACCTGTACCTTGACTACCAAGCGGACCTGCCGGGCATTTTTGCCCTAGCCCGCCAACGCTACGCCCTGAATGAAAGCCGCCTGCGCCGCTACGCCAACCGGCGCGACCTCTGGGCTGAGGTGCAACACCTATTTCAACCCGAATCCTAAC
>CAXUEM010000432.1:0-2981 GCA_964249885.1 uncultured Hymenobacter sp.
CGGCCAGCAGGGCTAGCCCGGCCGCCAGCTGCCCCAGCCGGCGCCGGACGGGCGTGGCCTGCGCCGCCTCGCAGGCGACCACCACGCCGCGGGTGCCCAGCAGCAGCAGGGCCGGGTAAATAAAGTAAAGGTGCCGCCAGCCGTCATACACCACCGAGTGCAGCAGCATCACCATCAGCAGGGGACCCAGCAGCCAGCCCAGCAGCAGCAGGTCGAGGCGGCCGGCCGGGGTGCGCAGCAGAGCCAGCGGCCGGCGCAGCAGGGCCCCCAGCAGGGTCAGCCCGCCCGCGGCCGCGGCCAGCAGGTACACCGCGGGCGTAGTCACGGCTATCCACACCGGCATATAGTGCCGGGGCAGCCGCACGGCCGACTCCAGCGCGCCCAGGTACAGCACCTGGCCCGCCCAGCGAAAGTGGCTCATGTTGGCGAAGGCCTGCCGCAGGTTGGCCCAGGGCGCGCTCCAGAGGTAGGGCCAGCCGGCCACGGTGGCCAGCGCCGCCGCGCCCAGGTACAGCCCGGCGCCCAGCCCCAGCCGTCGGCGCAGGGCCCGGTCGGCGGCGGGGTCGAAAACGGCTTCGAGTGCCAGCGCGCCCAGCGTGAGCGGAATGAGCAGTACGCCCAGCACCCGCACGTCGATGGCGGCGGCGGTGGCCAGGCCGTGCAGCAGGGCCCGCTGCCAGGTGGGCCGGGCCAGCAGCCGCGTCAGGGTGAAGATGGCCAGGGTGAACAGGGCCATGAACACGATGTCCTTGGCATTGTAAAACGACTCGGCAAAAAACCGGGGCGAAAGCACCAGCGCCGCGGCCGTCAGCAACCCCAGTCGCCAATCCTGAAACCGCTGCCGCCCGATGCGGTACAGCGCCCAGGTGCCGGCCACGCTCACCAGAAAGGTGCACAGGTGCCGCACGAGGTAAAACGTGCGCGAATCAGTGGAGGAACGCAGCTGGTCGTAGAAGGCCAGTGGCAGCTCAAAGAGCACGCCGTGGTCGTTGTCGATATAAGAGGCGAAGTCGGGCGCCTGCTGCAGCCACAGCTGCCGGGCTGCCCAGCGCGGGGCCAGCAGGTCGGCCACGTAGCGGGCACTCACCAGGCCGTTGAGGTGGTCCACGGGCTCGTCCCAAGAAATGCCATAATCGGCAAACACAGCCAGGCCCAGCAGCAGCAGCAGGCCAAAAAACAGCCGGACCGCCACCCGCGGCTGCCGTAGCCGGGGCGGAAGGTGCCGGACGAGGCGGGTCATCATACGGGCATCGGTAAAAGCGGGCACCAGGCCAGCCGTAAAATGCAAACCTAGCGCTTTCTCGCGGGAAGCTCGGCCGGGCGCGGCCGGCGCCCTGGCCCGCGTTGGGTGCGGGCCGGAAGGTTGAATTATGCATATCTGGCGCCGGATTTCATACCGGTTGCCGGGCCGGGCGGCAGTTTCTTTGTGCCGGTCCTGCTCACCTGCTGGGTTCGGACCACCGCCCGGGAATTAGCCGCCGCGCCACCCTGTTTTTGCCTGAATGAAGCCTCTTGCCAAACATAACGATATCGAAACCACAACCCTCGACATTGAGGGCATGAGCTGCGCCTCCTGCGCGGCCGCTGTGGAAAGGTCGCTGAGCCGGACGCCCGGCGTGCAGGGCGCGCACGTCAACTTCGCCACCGAGAAGGCCACTGTGCAGTTTGTGCCCGGCCAGGCCAGCGCCGCCACGCTCAAAGCGGCCGTTGTCGGCGCCGGTTTCGGGGTGGCGGAGCGGGCGCCCGCTGCCAGCGCCGCGGCGCACGCCGCCGAAACCGACGAGCAAAAGGCTGCCGCCTACGACCGGCTCCGAGGCCGGTTTGGGGTGGCGGCGGGGCTGACGGCCCTCATCATGCCGCTGAGTATGCTGATGATGTGGGGCCCGTTCGCGCAACTCGTGCCGATGGCGGCGCTGAACTACCTGCTGCTGGCCCTCACCCTGCCGGTGCTGCTGTATTGCGGGCGCGACTTCTACACCTCGGCCTGGAAGGGACTCCAGCACCGGACCGCCAACATGGATACGCTCATCGCCGTGGGCACGGGGGCGGCGTTTGCCTATAGCGTGGTGGCCACCGTAGCACCCGGCCTGTTTCGGCGCGCGGGCCTGCCGGCCGAAGTGTACTTTGATACTACGGCCACCATCATCACGCTTATTCTGCTGGGCAGGGTGCTGGAGCTGCGCGCCAAAACCCAGACCTCGGCCGCCATTCGGGCCCTGATGAGCCTGCAGGCCCGCACTGCCCGCGTGGTGCGCCCCAATGGCCAGGAAGTAGACGTGCCCATCGAACAGGTGCAGCCCGGCGACGTGGTACTGGTGCGCCCCGGCGAAAAGGTACCCACCGACGGCGTGCTGACCGAAGGCCAGTCGGCCGTCGATGAAGCTCTGCTGACGGGCGAGAGCCTGCCGGTCGAGAAAAAAGCCGGCGACCCCGTGCTGGGCGCCACGCTCAACAAGACCGGCTCGTTCCGCTTTCGGGTCACCAAAGTAGGGGCCGATACCCTGCTGGCTCAGATTGTGCAGCTGGTAGAAGATGCCCAGGGCAGCCGGGCCCCGATTCAGCGGCTGGCCGATAAGGTCAGCGCTGTTTTCGTGCCCGCGGTGCTCGTGATTGCCCTGCTCACCCTGGGGCTGTGGCTGGCCTTGGCCCCGGCCGAAACCCGGCTGCCGCTGGCGCTGGCCAGCTTCGTGGCCGTGCTCATCATTGCCTGCCCCTGCGCGCTGGGGCTGGCCACGCCCACGGCCATCATGGTGGGCACCGGCAAGGGCGCCGAGCACGGCGTGCTGATTCGCAGCGCTGAGGCCCTGGAAAAAGCCTGCCAGGTGAACACTGTGGTACTCGATAAAACCGGCACCATCACCCGCGGCGAGCCGGCCGTGACTGACTTTGTGCCCTCCGCGGGGCAGGCCGCCGCCCGGCTGCTGCCGCTGATAGCGGCCCTGTAGCGGCAGAGCGAGCACCCGCTGGCCGACGCCGGGGTG
>CAXUEM010000433.1:0-2965 GCA_964249885.1 uncultured Hymenobacter sp.
GGCCGCGCTTGCGCGGGGTGGCTTCGGCGCTGCTGCCATCGTTATCCGCGGTGGCGCTGCCGGACCCGGCGCGGGCCTTGCGGGGGCTGCCATCCTTGTTCAGGGTCTGCGACTGCGCCTGGCTGCGGCTGCGGGCGGTGCTGCCGCTGCCGTTATCGGCGGCGCTGGTGTTGTCGCTGCGGCCAGCATCGGCCGGGGAGGAAGCAGAAATTGAATCATAGTGGCGCACTATCGTGTGCAGGGCCTGCTCAAACATGCGCTCCGTGTCCACGTCGAGGCGGCGGGTAGCTTCCTTCACCACTTCCTTCAGCTTGGCCTTCGTTTCTTTGCGGATGCGGCTTACCACTTCATTCATCCGGTTGTTTAGCTCTTTCTGCAATTCCTTGGCTGCCGACTTCAACGATTTTTTCTGGCTGGCTTTTTTCGAAGCCCGGTCCTTGGCTATCGAATCAGAAGCGCGGCCGGCATCTTTGGTTGATTTACGCTGCGCTTTTTCTTCGGGCGTGCGCTTGGTGCGCTTGGCGGTTTTTTCGGCCGCTTGAGCAGGTTTTTTCATGTGAGTAAACAAAAAAATAAGGGTGAAATTGAACTGGTCGGTATTTATCTACCGATAAAGCACTCAAATGTAAACCGCTTTTCCGCTAAAACGGACGCGCCGGAAATTTGGTTAAATTAATCCGGCTGCCGCGCAGTCTTTTCAATTAATAAACTGATTTTTCCAGAGCCTAATTGCCGGGAAAAATCAGCTTTGATTTCGTTTTTAATTTCGTCATGTCAACTTTTCCCCAACGCTATACGGTTACGGCGGCGCTGCCTTATGCCAATGGTCCCGTGCATATTGGCCACTTGGCCGGCGTATATCTGCCCGCCGATATTTACGTGCGCTACCTGCGCGCCCAAAACCGCGACGTAAAATTTATTTGCGGCTCCGATGAGCACGGCGTGCCCATTACCATTCGGGCGCAGAAAGAGGGCGTCACGCCGCAGCAGGTAGTCGATAAATACCATACGCTGATTCGCGACTCATTTCAGCAGTTTAACGTGTCGTTTGACGTGTATTCGCGCACATCTTCGCCCACCCACGCCGAAGTTTCCAGCGGATTTTTTCAGAAATTATACGCCGAAAATAAATTCATCGAACAAACCACCCAGCAATATTTCGATGAGTCGGCCCAGCAGTTTCTGGCCGACCGCTACATCGTGGGCACCTGTCCGAATTGCAGCAACGAAAATGCCTACGGGGACCAGTGCGAGCGCTGCGGCACCTCGCTCAGCCCCACCGAACTAATTAATCCGCGCTCCATGCTCAGCGGCGCGCAGCCGGTTTTGCGCGACACCAAGCACTGGTTTTTGCCCCTCGACCAATATGAGCCCTGGCTGCGTGAATGGATAGTAGAAGGCCACAAAGCCGACTGGAAAACCAACGTGTACGGGCAGTGCAAATCCTGGATAGACCAGGGATTGCACCCGCGCGCCGTCACGCGCGACCTGGACTGGGGCGTGCCCGTACCGGTGCCCGGCGCGGAAGGCAAAGTATTATATGTGTGGTTTGACGCGCCCATCGGCTACATCTCGGCCACCAAAGAGGCATTTCCGACCGAGTGGGAACTGTACTGGAAGGACGCCGGCACCAAGCTAGTGCATTTTATCGGCAAGGATAATATTGTATTTCACTGCATCATATTTCCGGCCATGCTGCGCGCGCACGGCGACTATATTTTGCCGGATAATGTGCCCGCGAATGAATTCCTAAACCTGGAAGGCGACAAAATTTCAACCTCGCGCAATTGGGCGGTGTGGCTGCACGAGTATTTGCAGGATTTTCCTGGTCAGGCCGACGTATTGCGCTACGTGCTCTGCGCCAACGCCCCCGAAACCAAGGACAACGACTTTACCTGGAAGGATTTTCAGGCCCGGAATAATAATGAGCTGGTGGCCACGCTCGGCAATTTCGTGAACCGTGCCGCCGTGCTCACGCACAAGTTTTTCGATGGCCAGGTGCCGGCCCGCGGCGAGTTAACCGACATTGACCAGGATGCGCTAAATCAGCTGGCCGAGTTTCCGGCCCGCGTGGGCGAGCTGATTGAGAACTACCGCTTCCGCGACGCGCTGGCCGAGGTGCTGAACCTAGCCCGGCTGGGCAATAAATACCTGGCCGACACCCAGCCCTGGCACCTGATTAAAACCGACGCCGCGCGCACCGCTACCGTGCTGCACGTCTCGTTGCAACTGGCCGCCGGCCTCGTGCCCCTGCTCACGCCCTTCCTGCCCGAATCAGCCCGCAAGCTGGCCAATATGCTGAACCTGACGCCCGGCAACTGGGCCAGCGCTGGCCGCCCCGATGCCCTGCTGGCCGGCCAAAAGCTTGAAACGCCAGCGCTGCTCTTCGCCAAAATAGAAGATGCTACCGTCGAGGCGCAGGTGCAAAAATTGCTGAATACTAAAAAGGAAAACCAGCTGGCCACGGCGCCGGTGATGGCCGCGAAAGAAAACGTCAGCTTCGAGGAATTCGGGCGGATGGATTTGCGCGTGGGCACCATCGTGGCGGCCGAAAAAGTGGCAAAAACCAAAAAGCTGCTCAAACTCACCATCGACACCGGCCTCGACCAGCGCACCATTGTGAGCGGCATTGCCGAGCATTTCATTCCCGAGGCCCTTGTCGGCCAGCAGGTCATGGTGCTACTCAACCTGGCTCCCCGCGAGTTGAAAGGCATTCAGAGCGAGAGCATGCTGCTCATGGCCGAAAACGCCGATGGCAGCCTAGCGCTCATGCAGCCCGGCGCGGCCGTGCGCAACGGCAGCGTGGTTTTGTAGGCATGCGGGGTGGGGGGGGGGGGGGGGGGGTGTGGGGGGGGGGCCCGCGCACCCGCCCGGGGGCCGCCCGGCGGGGGGTGGCCGTGGTGGGGGCCTTCGCCGAGCGGCGGCCGGGCGTGGTGGGCGAGACGCGCGGCTCGCAGCTCCGCGT
>CAXUEM010000434.1:0-2943 GCA_964249885.1 uncultured Hymenobacter sp.
CTGCCGCCGTTTCAGTTCGATGACGCCGGCCGGAAGCGGGCCACGCTGCCCCTGGAAGTGCAGCGCAATCTGCTCATCGTCAGCTTTATGGTTAACGGCATCGGGCCGCTGAACTTTATGCTTGACAGCGGCGTGAGTACCTGCATCCTCACCGACCCGGCCGTGGCCGACTCGCTGCGCCTGCGCCGCGGGCAACCCTACCGCGTAGTGGGCGCCGGCGGCGAGAGCACCGGCCTGCTGGCCCACGAAACCGAGGGCGTGCGCCTGAGCGCCGGCCCCGTGGTGGCGCCCAACCTGCGCATGCTCATGCTCTCCGAGGATGTACTCAACCTCTCGGGCTACGTGGGCCTGCCCATTCACGGCATTCTGGGCTCCGAGCTGTTTCGCTCCTTTGTGGTGGGCGTCGAGCCCGAGGCCAAGCAGCTGGTGCTCACGGCCCCGGCGCACTACCGCGCCCCGCGCGGACGGCGCTGGGCCAGCCTGCCGCTCACCCTCATTGCCAACAAAGCCTACCTGACCCTGCCCGTGCAGCTTACCGACTCGCTGGCCCTGCCGCTGCGGCTGGTGCTGGACACCGGCGCGGGCCACGCCCTTTCGCTGGAGGCCGGCTCGGCCCCGCTGCTGCAGGTGCCGGCCCAGCGCCTGCGCTCCGACCTGGGCCGGGGCCTGACGGGCTTCATCCGCGGCTACCTGGGACGGGTGAGTGCCCTGCAGCTGGGGCGCTACCGCCTGCCGGCCATCATCACCTCGTTCCCTGATTCGGGGCAGGTGCACAACCGGGCCGTGGTGCCGCGCAACGGCAACGTGGGCTACGAGCTGCTCAAGCGCTTTTCGCTCGTCATCGACTACCCCCACCGCCGCCTGCTGCTGCGCCCCAACGGGCAGTACCGCACCCCGTTCGAGCACGACATGTGCGGCATTGAGTTTATTGCCACCGGACCCGACTTCCGCCGCTACCTGATTCTGCGCGTCGCGCCCGACTCGCCGGCCGAGGCGGCCGGCGTGCGCGCCGACGACGAGCTTATCAGCATCAACCTGCTGCCGGCCAACGCCTTTTCGCTCACCCAGCTGAGCCGGATTTTCCACTCCGCCGACGGGCGCCCCCTGCTGCTGACCCTGCGCCGCGCCGACGGCGCCCTGCACACCACCATGCTGCGCCTCCGGCGGCAGATATAACCGCCTCGCACCCCCTGCTGGCTTGGCCCCAGGTGGCGCCGCTGGCTTGGGCTCCGGCACCCGGCGCCCAAGCTGCGCCAAAACGCTACCTTCGGAGCCGTATCTGCCGTTCCCTATCCGCTTCCATGCCGGCTTCTGCTTCCTCGGTTCCACCACCCGCCATTCAGGCCAATCAGCACATTTACAACGAGCTGTTCGAGGAAGAATTCACGCGCACCGTGGACGAAAACATTTTGCAGCTGCTCGACCGAGTCTGGTTTCGCTCCGAGCTGGTGGGGTTTGAGAACTACCCGCAGCGCAACAACCCAGACAAGCCGCTGATATTTGCCTCGAACCACTCGGGCATGGCGTTCCCCTGGGATGCCATGGTAGCGCTGGCGCACTTGTTTCGGTACCTGCCCGAGCACCCCGGCACCAGCATGCGCGACCTGCCCCGGCCGCTGTCGGCCCCGCTGCTCTCGCAGACGGCCCTGATGAACCCATTTCTGGTGCGCGACTTCTGGAAAAAGTGCGGCTGCGTGGATGCCACGACGCTGAACTTCGAAACCATGATGTACTACAACGAGCACAACCTGATGCTCTATCCGGAGGGCGTGCCCGGCATTGGCAAGGGCTTCAACCGCAAGTACCAGCTCCAGCGCCTGGCCACCAGCATGCTGCGCCTGAGCCTGATGCACGGCACCGACATTGCCCCGTTCTACACCATTAACGCCGAGTACCTCAATCCCTACGCCTACTCCTGGGACTGGATAAATAACTTCACGAAGAAAATCGGCATCCCGTTTCTGCCCATCACGCCGCTCTTGCTGCTTGTGCTGCTGCAGCCCTGGGCGTTTTACCTGGCCCTGCCGGCCAAGCTCATCTTCGTGCTCGGCACCCGCATCCGGCCCGCGGAGCTGACCACCAAACAGCACGACGAGCTGAGCCGCGACGAGCTGCTGGCCTTGAGCGAGCAAATTCGCCAGCAGATGCAAACCGAGCTGGATGCCGCCGTGCAGGCCCACGGCCAGCAGCCCTACCGCTGGCGCGAGCTCTGGCAGCGCATGAAGGAAAACCGGCGCTATTTTCCCTTCTTTTTTCCCTTTGCCTGGCCGGCCGTGTTCACTGAGTTCGAGCGCCTGTACGTCACCGAAGGCCGCCGCAACTTCCGCATGCAGCTCGACCGGCCCGGCGCCTGGCTGCGCATGCTCTGGCGCAACCCGATTACGCTGGCTTACTTTATTCCGCTCCTTGGCTGGATTCCGCTGGCCATCAAAGGCTACCGGGATAACAGCCTGGGCCGCAAGAAAGACCAATATCGGGCGTAGCTACCCACCCCCGCCTGCCTCCGCCAGTCCATGCCGTCCTTTCAGCACCTTTTGCTCAAACAGCTCTTCACAGCGGCGGCCACGCCGCTGGCCCGGCGCCGGCCCAGCGTGCAGGTGCTGCGCCTGGCGCTGGAGGCGGGCGCGCTGTTTCAGTTCGTGCCCTGGAGCGTGCACCTGGAGCGCCTGCGCATCGATAAGCAGCTTGAAGCCGAGTGGCTGCGGCCCCGCGGCGTGCCGCCGGGCCGGGTGCTGCTCTACCTGCACGGCGGCGGCTACGTGCTTGGCTCCCTAAATAACCACCGCAGCCTGGTGGGCAGCCTGGCCCAGCGCGCCAACTGCGCGGCCCTGAGCATCAACTACCGCAAAGCCCCCGACCACCCCTTTCCCGCCGCCCTCGACGATGCCCGCCGGGCCTACCGCTGGCTGCTGAAACAGGGACACCCTGCTGGCTCCATCATTC
>CAXUEM010000435.1:0-1729 GCA_964249885.1 uncultured Hymenobacter sp.
GCCGACACCTACCCCGCCCCCGGCAGCGTAACGCTCACCGCCGAAGCCTCCGACACGGACGGCGGCACCATCAGCTCGGTTTCGTTCTACAACGGCACCACCCTGCTGGGCACCGACAACGCGGCCCCGTTCAGCTACAGCTGGACCAACGTGCCAGCCGGCTCCTACACCATCACGGCCAAAGCCACCGACAACGGCGGCATCACCTCGAACTCCAACGCCGTGACGGTCGCCGTGAACGGCCCGACCTCCAACCTGGCCCTGAACCGGCCGGGCACGGCCTCCTCCACGCTCGGCGGCCAGGGCGCCGTCCGCGCTTTCGACGCCGACCTGGGCTCGAAGTGGGAAAGCGTGCACGCCGACCCAACCGCTTCGATTTACGTGGACCTGGGCAACACCTACGACGTGAACCGGGTGAAAATCCTCTGGGAAGCGGCCCTGGCCAAGGACTACGACCTTAAGGTTTCAACCGACAAGGCGAACTGGACCACGATTAAGGAAGTCCGGGGCAACACCGTGACCACCAACGACCTAACCGGCCTCGCGGGCAAGGCGCGCTACGTGGGCATCTTCGCGCTGGTCAAGGCCCTGCCGGCCTACGGCTACGCGATTTACAACGTGGAAGTGTACGGCGCGGGCAGCACCACGCCGGCCCCGGCCAACACCGCGCCGACCGTCAGCCTGACCGCCCCGGCCGCCAACGCTGCGTTCACGGCGCCCGCCACCATCACTATCACGGCCAACGCGTCCGATGCGAACGGCAGCATCAGCAAAGTGGAGTTCTACCAGGGCGCCACGCTGCTCGGCACCGACACGTCGGCGCCGTACAGCTTCAGCTGGGCCAATGTGGCGGCGGGCTCGTACTCGCTCACGGCCAAGGCCACCGACAACGGCGGGCTGACGACTACCTCCGGCGCTGTGGCGGTTACCGTCAAGGCTGCCGCCACCACGCCGCCCAACCCCAGCGGCGACCTGGCCCTGGGCCGGCCGGCCACGGCGTCGAGCACGCGCAACGGCAACGTGGCGGCCTTCGCCGTCGATGGCGACCCCCGCAACACGCGCTGGGAAAGTGCCATCACGGGCGTGGCCGCCGCGGACGACGACCAGTGGATTTACGTGGACCTGGGCGCCAACCACCGCATCAACGAGGTGAAAATCACCTGGGAAGCGGCCCTGGGCAAGGACTACCGGGTGGAGGCGAGCTTCGACGCCAACCAGTGGTCGCTGCTGAAGGAAGTTACCGGCAACACGGCGCGGGAAAACAGCCTCACCGGCCTACGCGGCAGCGGCCGCTACGTGCGGGTGCGGGGCCTGAAGCGCGGCACGGGCTACGGCTACTCCATCTACCAACTCGAAGTGTACGGCTTCCTCGACGACGCGCCCACCGGCCAGACCGTGCCGGGCAAGATTGAGGCCGAGAGCTACAGCGCCATGCTGGGCGTCCAGACCGAGCCCACCGCCGACGCGGGCGGCGGGCTGAACGTGGGCTACATCGACGCGGGCGACTTCCTCGACTACAAGGTAACGTCGGCGGCCAACGACTACTACACGGTGCAGTTCCGGGTCGCCAGCTGGATTAACGGGGCCCAGCTGCAGCTCCAGCAGCCGGTGGGCCTGGAGGGCGTTGCCACGCTGGCCACCGTCACGCTGCCCAACACCGGCGGCGGCCAGAACTGGCAGACCGTAACGGTCACCAACGTCACGCTGCCGGTCGGCAACCTGAACCTGC
>CAXUEM010000435.1:1739-2521 GCA_964249885.1 uncultured Hymenobacter sp.
GGGCGCTCACGGGCGGCTTCAACTTCAACTGGGTGAGCTTCGCACAGCAAAACGGCCAGCAGCTCAGCGCCCGCCCGGCCCTGGCCGCCACCGCTTCGGCCAAAGGGTCCGCCGCGCCAGCCGCCGGCGAAGTAGTTGGCTATCCGAATCCGGTCGAAACCAGCTTCTACCTGCGCAACGCCGCCGAGAACACGCCCGTGCGGATTGTGGACCTGACCGGCCGCGTGGTGCTGCGCACCACCGTGCGCAACGGCGCGGTCGAGGTCGGCACGCTCAGCGCCGGCACCTACGTGTTGCTCCTTCAGGGCCAGCAGGGTACGCAGCGCCTCAAGCTGCACAAAAAGTAAGTCGCGCCATCTGCGCGGGTTGTTCTGAGCTATGAAAACGGCCCCCTGGCGAAGCAATTCGCCAGGGGGCTTTTTTGGGCCGCCCGGTTGGCGCCACCGGGCGAAGCGTGAGGGGCGCGGTGCTGAAAATCAGTTTGTAAGTAGTCAAAATACGTCGCCATCGCGAAGCGGCTGGCGGCATCCGAAGGACGTCAGACCGGTGGTGGTTGGCGCCAGCAGGGGGTAGCGGCCTGATAAATTCAACGGACCTCACGACCACCGGTCGGACGGTTGAAAAAGTCGTCGGACCGGACTGCCCGGCGGGTGAGGTGCTCACCCGCCAGAAACGGGATGCGCTATGCTCACCGTAAGCGGATTGCGTGGGCCAGCAGGGGGGTGTGGGGTTTTGCGCCGCGCTCCCCAGCGGGGCCCCCCCCACAGCCGCGTTCTGGCGGC
>CAXUEM010000435.1:2531-2938 GCA_964249885.1 uncultured Hymenobacter sp.
GGGCACCGCCCAACGGCCCGGTGCGCCTCAACCTCAGTCAACGCCTACGGGGGCCTTTGGTTAGCCGGATTTAGCGCGCGATGCCCACACGGGTCGCCGCGCTACAACTTATTTCACGAAGCGCCGGCTGAGCTGCTGACCCTCGGCCGAGAGCAGCAACGTGTACACGCCAGATTTGAGGCCCGACACGTCGAGGCTGCCGGCCTCAGCGGCGCCGCCGGCCACGGTCTGACCCAGGGCGTTGAGAATCTGGTAGCGGCTGCCGGTTAGGCTGAGCGGGGAGCGCAGATGCAGGCGGGCGGTGGCGGGGGTGGGATACACTTCCAACGTTTGGCGGGCACCAGCGGCGGGGTTGGGGGCGACGCTGCCGCGGGCCGCGGCAGTCGTCGTGGTCGCCGGTACCGGGG
>CAXUEM010000436.1:0-1644 GCA_964249885.1 uncultured Hymenobacter sp.
ATACAATATAGCGGCAAAGGCCGCCGTTCAGGGGCGGAAGATTTCTCTCACTTTTTCCCTTTTTCAAAAGCTATGGCTTACTCCGTAAACCTGCTCACCACGCCCGCCGACTGCGACGCCGTGCTGGCCCTGGCCGACTCCGAGCTGCGCGACCTGCGCCACCGCGAGGACAACCTCGACTACGCCCGCGAAAACTCGACGGAGAATGCCACCGAGATTCAGGCTGAGCTGGCCAGCCTGGCGGCCGAAATCGGGGCGCTGAACACGGTTATTCCCACGCTGGCCGAGGGCACCCGCGCCCGCAAAACAAACGAAATAAGCCTGCGCCGCGCCACCAACCGGCAGGCCGAGCTCACCGACCGCGCCCAGGCCCGCGGCCCCGTGGCCCTGCTCACCCGCGAGCTGGAATTGTCGCAGGCCCAGGTGCAGGTCGCCGAAACTGAAGCCTTTAAAACGGCGGTAACAGCCCGGAAAGCGGCGCTGTAGCCTGGGCTTCGCGAAAATCTAACAAAGGCTAGGCGGCGGTCATGCTTCGCTGCGCGCTGCATGACCGCCTTTTAAGTTCTTGCGCACACGACTACTACAAGCCTCGGCCGCACCCGCAGCCGGGGCTTCTTGCTGCTCTCTGGTTTCACTGGTGTACCACTGCCCGGCGTTATATCTCCGCACATCTTCACCCCGAAAGTCGCAAGTAGCCATTGGGGGCAGCGAAGATGTTGGTCCCGGAAAAAGGCCACCTGGGATAAAAGAGGCCTCTGTCCGAAATTTTCCGCCGCGGGTCTTTGGAAATCATCCCTTACTTCGCCGCTGAACCACTAGCCCGCCGCACCCAGTGTCCGTGAACCAGCAGCTCTCCCCCCGGCCCGGCCCCGCGAATGAACCGACGGCGACGGTGCCGGTGACGGAGCTGGCGGGTTCGGCGGCGCACCCGGCGCCAGGCCGCGTGGGGGCCGTCGATGTAGTGCGGGGCCTGGTCATGGTCATCATGGCCCTGGACCACATCCGCGAGTTCTGGACGCCCATGACCATGCGGGCCGAAGACGTGGCGCAGGCCTCGGCGGGGCTGTTTCTGACGCGCTGGGTCACGCACTTCTGCGCCCCGACGTTCGTGTTTCTCTCGGGCGTGAGCATCTGGTTGTCGGCCCGAAAACACCTTTCCAAAGCCCATACGAGCCGGTTTCTGCTAACCCGGGGCCTGTGGCTGGTGGCGGTGGAAGTGGTAGTTATCAGCCTGGTGCTGCAATGGCAGTATAATTTGATTTTGCTCGAAGTCATCTGGGCCATTGGCGGCAGCATGGTGCTGCTGGCTTTTTTGCTCTGGCTGCCCCGCGGCGGGCTGGCGGTGCTGGCCGGGGTTATCATCGCGGGGCACGACGCGCTGCCGGTTATCCAGCCCGTGACGGCCGGCAACGTGGGCTGGGCGCTGCTGCACAACCCGCCCTTTGTGCTGCCGCTGGGCGGCCTGCCTCCCCTGCTGGTAGCCTACTCGGTGGGGCCGTGGCTGGGCGTGCTGCTGGCCGGCTACGTGCTGGGGCCCTGGTTTGCCCTGCCGCTGCCCGAGCGCAACCGTCGCCTGCGCGGGGCCGGGCTGCTGGCCCTGGGGCTGTTTGGGGCGCTCCGGGCCACGAACGGGTACGGCGACCC
>CAXUEM010000436.1:1654-2923 GCA_964249885.1 uncultured Hymenobacter sp.
GGGCTACACCGTGCTGTCCTTTCTCAACGTCTCGAAATACCCGCCTTCCCTGCTGTTTTTGTCGCTCACGCTGGGCGCGGCGCTGCTGCTGCTCAGCGGGGCCGAAGCGGCGACGAGCCGGCCGGCGCGCTGGCTGCGCACCTTCGGGCAGGTGCCCTTTTTCTACTTTGTGGCGCACCTGCTGCTCATCAGCGGCGCGGCCGCCCTCTGGACCTGGCTGGCCTTCGGCCAGCCGGTGAACTTCTCCTTTGCGGCGGTCAAGGACTGGCCCGCGGGCTACCAGCCCAGCCTGCTGCGGGCCTATGTGGTGTGGGCCTTGGTGATACTGGCCTTGTACTGGCCCTGCCGCTGGTATCAGGGCTACAAGCAGCGGCACTCCTACTGGTGGCTGTCTTATCTGTAAGAGGGTGTTTTATAAGAAGCTGTTAGGGTTAAGCGAAAATCCTCTTGAACGTCATGCTGAGCGCAGTCGAAGCATCTCTACCCCTTCGTTGAACAGCTCTGACGGAGCGGTAGAGATGCTTCGACAAGCTCAGCATGACCGTTTTTATGAATTTAGACAGCTTCTAAAGGGAAAAAGGCGAAAAGCGTCTGCCGGCAGCAAAATCCTACCTACTCGCATGGCTTTATGAAATCATTCTACCAATTTCTCACGCGCGCCTGCTTTGGGAGCATCTGGCTGGTTTGCCACCTCGCCCCGCTTGCTGGCCGGGCGCAAGGGCAAGCCGCTACGGCCAAAGCCCCGGCGCCCACTCCGCAACGCGAGGCGGCGGGGCCAGCCGATTTTGACTTCGAGCTGGGCACCTGGCAAACCCAGCTCAAGCGGCTGCAGGCGCCGCTCACGGGCTCAACCACCTGGCTCAGCTACCAGGGCACCACCGTGGTGAGCCGCGCGCTCAACGGCCGCGCCAACCTGGCCGAACTGGCCGTGGCCGGCCCGGCCGGGCGCATCGAAGGGGTGAGTTTGCGCCTGTATAATCCGCAGACCCGGCAGTGGAGCCTGAACTTCGCCAACGCCCGCGATGGGCAGCTGACGGTGCCGGCCGTCGGGAGCTTCCAGTAGGGCCGGGGTGAATTCTACCACGACGACGAGCTGAACGGCCGCAAAATCCGGGTTCGGTTCATTATTTCGGACATCACGGCGAACTCCTGCCATTTCGAGCAGGCGTTTTCGGCCGATGGCGGCAAGACCTGGGAAGTAAACTGGATTGCCACCGACACCCGCCTCCCGGCCCGCAACCCCTGCCCCCCTGCTGGCCGGCCATGACG
>CAXUEM010000437.1:0-2914 GCA_964249885.1 uncultured Hymenobacter sp.
CAGCTGCGGCAGTGGGCCCACCTGAGCCAGGAGCAGCAGGAGCCCCGCGCCGAGTGGCCGGCCGAGCTGGCGGCCCTCTGGCAGGCCCGGCACCAGCTGCGCGCCTGGTGGCTGGGCGGCTCCCAACCGGCTGATTACAACGCCATTCTGGAGCTGATGGCCATTGCGCCCGAAGATTTAAAAGAGCAGATGCAGCGGGCCACCACCTTCGGCGAGTGCTGGGAGCAGCTGATGAGCCTACGCACGGCCCGCATCGGCATCATCGATTCCCGTCCTTTGTCCGTGGCGCTGGTGGAGCTTCGCAGCCTTATTGCCACGCACGAGCGCCTGGCCCGCCTGGGGCAAACCATGCCGCTGCAAGTAGTGTGAATAGTTGAGGCTGATTTTAACCTGACCAGAATCAGCTCTTGGCGCTGATTTTAATGGGCCTGTGGCGCTTTGCTGGCCGCGGCGGCGCTGGTAGTTTAGGCGTTCTTCTCTAGCAAATCCAGCCGGTACTGCGCGTGCCGCTGCCCGCCCAGGTGCCGCAGCGGGCCGCCCGGCGCGGCGCGGGTCAGAAAGGCCTCATGCACGTCGTCGCCCGTGAGCGGGTAGTCGTGCACCGGCGGCGTCCAGTGCACCAGCAGCAGCTGGCCCTGAGGCGTCAGGCTGTTCACTATCAACTCAATGGCTTTGGCCAGGTCCGGCGCCGACCAGTAGTAGCCCACTTCCGATAACAGCACCAGGTCGAACTGCCGGGTCGGATATTCTTCCGGCACGCGCAGCAGCTCGAACGATACCTGCGGCAGTGCGGCGCAGCGCTGCCGGGCCTTTTGCAGCGGAGCATCGGCAACATCGACGGCCAGCAGCTGCCCGCAGCGCGGGGCCAGCTGGGCCGTGAGCACGCCCAGCGAGCAGCCGATTTCAAAGGCCTGCGCGTACTGCGGCCGGGGCAAAGCGGCCAGCGTGGCGGCGTATTTCTCGCGTTCGTAAGGGCTGGTTTCGAAGCCCCAGGGGTCTTCGTTGGCTCGGTATACCTCGTCGAAGTAGGTGGGCGGCAGGGTGCGGGGCTGGTTGGGGTTTACCACGGCGGTAGCTGAAAAGCAGGTTTGAGCAAGAACAACCTTATACGGCCTTACTCCGCAATGTTGCCCCCTGCTGGCTCCAGGTATACCTCGTAAGGCACCTCAAAGTGAGCCAGCATCTCGGGCGAGAGCAGAAAGCCGGCCGGGTCGTCCAGAAATACGCCCGGCGCCACCTGGGAGCGGTGCGCCGCGATGGCCCGCTGCTTACGCGCCAGCTCGGGCTTAATATTCAGGCGGAAGCCGGCTACGCCGTCCTCCGGGCGCGGAAGGTCGTCGGGGGCGGCGCGCTGCCAGGCCCACACCACGTATTCCAGCCGGCGCGGCGGGGCCGGCAGGCCCACCAGCGCGGCCTCGACCAGCCGGCTCGTGGCGCGGTGGTCGGGGTGAGGGTCGCGGCGCCAGGGCACGAGGATGGTGGCGGACTTTTGCGTTGCCAGCAGGGTGTGCAGCTGCTCGGCAGCTTGGTCAAAGACCGGCCCCGCGCTGGGCACCCGGCTGTCGGGCAAACCCAGCGTCAGCAGGCTTTCATCTTCCACGCCCAGAACGCTCAGAGCCAGCCGCAGCTCGGTTTCGCGCACGGCGCGGCGGGCGGCGGGCCCAAACTCCCGCGAGGCCGGGTGCGACATGGTGCCATCGCTCACCAGCACGGCCTGCACGGCGTGGCCGGCCCGGCGTAGCAAAGCCAGCAGGCCGCCGCAGCCCAGGGCCTCGTCGTCGGGGTGGGGAATGACGACGACCGTGGCGCCCAACGTGGCCGCGAACCGGGCCGGGCGGCGCGGATAAGCCGCAAAAGAAGATGCAACGCTCATACTGCCCGCAAACCTACGCCTGCCAAAGCCGGTGCGCCGGCTCCGGGCTGCTGAGCGCGTGGCGGCCGGCATCGGCCTGGGCACCGTCGGGGGCGGGCTGGCGCAGGTAGTGCGTCAGGTCGCGGTGCAGGCGCTCGAAGGGCAGGGGCTGCAGCAGGCCACGGGCCCCCACGCAGCGCTCGGCCAGCTGCAGGGTGCGCAGGCAAATGTCCTCCACTGCGGTGCGCATCATGTTGGCGTAGGCCACGGTAGCTTCGGGCTGGCTCTGGGCCGTGGCGCGGGCCGCGTGCTCGCCGGCCCCGCGCAGCCACTGGCTCCCGCTTTCCAGCAGCATGGCCATCTCGCCCAGGCGCTGGCGCTGATAAGGGTCGTCGGTGCGGCCCAGGCTGCGCAGAAAGCTGCGGGTTTCGTTGAACACGGCCTCGGCCCCGCCCAACTGCACGGCCGCGAATCGCACCGCCCCGCCGCTGAACCAGGGCTGCCGGTAGTAGTCGCCGGGCAAGCCAATTATGTCTTCCGGCGCTATTTCTAGGCCGGTCAAATCGGCGCGGAAGCTGGCCGTGGCCCGCATGCCCAGCGGCCGCCAGAAAGCGCGGTCAATAACGGCGCGCTGCCGGTCGGCTGGCAGCAGAAACAACTGCCAGCCCTGCTGGCCGGGCAGCGCCCCCGTAACCAGGGGCCGGCTGAGGTAGCCCGCGCCCGAGGCAAAGGTTTTGGCTCCGCGCAGGCGGTAGCGGCCACCCCGCAACGGCTCCAGCCGCACGCCCTCGGCCGGGTCTTCGGTGTTCCAGACCCCAAACAGGTGGCCGGCGCGGGCCGCGGCCGCGGCGCGGTGCAGCTGCGCGGGCCGGGCAAAGAGCTGCAGTAGCAGCAGAGCGTTCAGGTGGCCTTCGTAGAGGCGGCCGAGGGGCAGGCTCGCCCGGCCAACGAGTCGCAGCGCCACCGAGAGCGGGTGCGCCCCTTCGGGCGTCGTGCCCCAACCGGCGCCGTCGGGGCCGGGCAACGGGGCGCGCAGCAGTCCGGCGGCGTCCAGCGCCCTCA
>CAXUEM010000438.1:0-2862 GCA_964249885.1 uncultured Hymenobacter sp.
TGGGCGGCAAGCTCAAGGGCGTAGTGGAGCTGGGCGCCAGCGGCTTCAACTCGTCTATCGTGCGCATTGATGCCCAGCGCAACTGGAAGCTCGAAAAAGCCGAGTTCGGCAACTCGCTGGTGATGGAAAACATGGCCTCCGACGACGATGTGCGCCGCGGCCTGAAAAGCTACATCGGCCAGATGCTGGACTTCGGCGTGAGCGGGCGCGACATTCACTTCGTGGTCAGCTCAGGCGCCGCCAAAGCCGCTGGTACCCAGAAGATTGTGAAAGCGCTGAAGAGCCTGAACTACGTGGTGAACACCGTGACGCCTGAGAAAGAAGGCCAGCTGGGCCTGCGCTCGGTGCTGCCGAAGTCCTACGCCGACAACGCCTTCGTGACCGACATCGGCTCGGGCAACACCAAGATTTCGTGGCTCTCGGGCGGCACGCCTAAGTCGGTGGAAACCTACGGCGCCAAGTATTTTCAGAACAACACCGACGACGCCACCGTGGCCGCCGACGTGAAGGCCAAGGCCCAGCAAATCCCCGAAAACCTGCGCCAGACCTGCTTTATCATCGGCGGCGTGCCGTTTGAGATGGCCAAGGAAGTGCGTCAGGGTAAGCAGCGCTACACTGTGCTCAGCGCGCCGGAAGCTTACAAGCTGGAAAGCGCCAAGTCCAAGGCCGGCATCAACATCTACCGCGCCGTGGCCGAGGCCACCGGCTGCCGGCAGTTCGTGTTCGACTGGGACGCTAACTTCACGATTGGCTATCTGCTGAGCTTGCCTAACTAAAGAGGTTCTGTTTTTCAGATGTCTGTCATGCTGACGAAGGAAGCATCTTATCGGGTTGAAACGACGCAGTAACAATTGGTTAGTGCGCGCTCTGCCCGGATAAGATGCTTCACTTCGTTCAGCATAACGTTCTTTTAATGCAAACTGCGCAGCCACCTTTACTACCCTCAAACCTCTGTCATTATGCCCGCCGTGCCTGCGCCTGCTTCCCGTCCGCGTGAGCCGTTTGGGGCGGGGCCGCGCTGGCGCTGGCTGCAGCGCTATTTCGGCTTTTCGCGGGTCGAGACGCGGGGCTTGGTGGTTTTGCTATTCCTGATGCTGGGCGCCGCCCTGCTGCCCGGCCTGCTGCGACCCGCGGCCCCGGTGTATGACCCGGCCGGCGACGAACAAAAGCTGGATGAGCTGGTGGCGCAGTTGCGCGCCAACCGGGCGCCGGGCCCGGACTACGCCCGCCGCTACCCCAACCGGCCCGGATACCCTGCCGGCGGGGCCTACGGCGGGCGCGGCGGCCGCTTCCCCGTCGTGCCGCAGGTTAGCCTCGCGCCCTTCGACCCTAATAAGCTGACGGCCCGCGACTGGGAAGCCCGCGGCGTGCCGCACTTTGTGGCGGCTCGCATCGAAAAATATGGCTTGGCTGCCGGCGGCTTCCGGGCCAAAACCCAGATTCAGCGCATCTACGGCCTGCCCGACTCGGTGTACCAGCGGCTGGCGCCGTTTATGGCGCTGCCCGATGAAATGCCCAAGCGAGAGTATGCCAACCGTTCGGACTTTGCCCGAACCGGCTCCGACGGCCGGCCAAATTTCCCGGCCAGTAAATTCCCCAGAAAGCCCCGCAACCTCGCGCCCTTTGACCTGAACCAGGCCGACACCACGGCGCTCATGCAGATTCGGGGTATCGGCAGCGGCCGGGCCAGGTGGATAGTGAAGCACCGTGAGGAACTGGGTGGCTTCGTGAGCGAAGACCAGCTGGCCGACGTATTTGTGCTGCGCGACGCGCCCGACCTCCGGGACAGCCTGCGTAAGTACACCTTCGTGGCTCCCGGCTTCCAGCCGGCCAAGGTGAATGTAAACACGGCCAGCTTCGAGGAAATGGCCCTGCACCCCTGCATCGGCAAGCGGCTGGGCCGGGTCATTGTGGCGTTTCGCAAGCAGCACCCGCCGTTTCAGCAGCCCGAGGATTTGCGGCAGATTCGCATTCTGAGCGAGGAAGACTTAGCCAAGATGCGGCCGTACATCCGCTTTGAGTAGGCAAAACCCGCGGGGCCAGTGTCAGACACCAGCTACTCTTTCACCAGCCGGCGCACGGTCAGGGTGCCGTTGGGCGCCGTGACGTGCAGCAGGTACATTCCGGGTGCCAAGGTGCTCAGATTCAGCTCGTACTGCCATACATCGTCGGCTTTGAAGCCTGCTTCCTGGCGCACCTGCCGGCCCAGCACATCGTGCACCCGCAGCCGGACGGGGCCCCGCTGGGCATTGATGAGCCGGAGCCCAAACCGGCCGGAGCTGGGGTTGGGCGCCACCAGCAGCGCGCTCACGTCCAGCGCCTCCACGGCCACGGGCGCCGACCACTCCGAGCACACCTGCGCGTTACAGGCCCGCAGGCGGTACAGGTAGCGGCCGGGCGTAGCCAGCACGTCGGTGAATGTGCGGCCCGCCGCCTCGGCGCTGGCCGGGAGGCTGGCGGCCACGTCCACGAAGGCCTGACTGCCAGCCGGGGCCCGCTGCAATTGGTAGAACGAGGCGGTGGGCGTGGCCGTCCAGCTCAGGTTGACTTCCGTGGTGCCCGCGGCAGTCAGGCCGCTGCGGGCGGCCAGCGTGGGCACCAGCAGCCGGCCCAGCAGGGTGAAATCGGAGTCCGAAACGTCGAAAAACACATTGCCCACGGCCCGCACCAGGATGCGGGCGCGGTCGGTGGCAGTCAGGTCCGCCGGCACCGTCACCTGCTCGGCGCCGTCGTTGGGCGTGGCGGCGGCCAGCACCACCGGGTAGGTGTTGCCCCCGTCCAGCGAGAGCAGAATAGCGACCTGCGCTGCGCTGATGGGCGCGGCCGTGGTGCCGGCCACGTCCCAGTTGACCTGGGCCGGGG
>CAXUEM010000439.1:0-2859 GCA_964249885.1 uncultured Hymenobacter sp.
GAGTGGCACGGCTGCACGCCCACCGACCTGATTTTCCCGTTTTTTCTCTTCATCGTGGGCGTCAGCCTCGTGTATGCCCTGGCGGCCGCCAAAGCCGACCCGGCCCGTCGCGCCGGGGCCTGGCGCGGGGTGCTGCGCCGCACGCTGGTGCTGGCCGCGCTGGGGCTGTTTGCGGCGGCGTGGCTGGACTGGGACTGGGCCACGCTGCGCCTGCCGGGAGTGCTGATGCGCATCGCACTGGTGTCGGGCGCCTGTGGTCTGCTGTTTCTTTATACTAGTTGGCGGACGCAGCTGGCCCTGCTGGCAGGGCTGCTGCTGGGCTACGCAGCCCAGCTGCAGCTGGTGCCGGTGCCCGGCTTCGGCCCGGCCAACCTGGCGCCGGCTACCAACCTCGGCGCCTGGCTCGACCGCACCCTGCTGGGCGAGGCTCACCTGTGGCAGTGGCTGCGCCGGCCAGCCGGGGGTACTAGCCAGCCAGCGGCGCGCCGGGTGGTGCTGTCCCTGCTGGGTGCCGGACTCGGCGCGCTGGTGCTGGGCCTGCTCTGGAGCCTTTGGTTTCCGATTAATAAAAGCCTGTGGACCAGCTCCTACGTGCTGTTCACGGGTGGGCTGGCTGCGCTGGCGCTGGGCGGCCTCTACTGGCTCTGTGACGTGCGCGGCTGGCGGCGCGGGCTGGTGGTGTGGCAGGCGTTCGGGGTGAATGCGCTGGCGGCATTTTTCGGCTCCGGCCTGCTGGCGCGCACCCTCGGCCGGGTGAAGGTGGCGGACGGCAGCTCGCTCAGAGACTGGCTCTACGGGCACGGCATTAAGCCGTTCTTTGCCAATTCCTACGCGGCCTCGCTGGCGGGTGGGCTGGTGTGCGTGGGCATCTGGGCGCTGGTGCTGCTGGTGCTCTACCGCCGCGGCTGGGTGTGGAAGGCGTAGCGTGGGGCCCTGCTGCTGCGAGTTAAATCAACCTTTATTCTTTTTTCGCTGATGCCTAAGTTCATGTTACTCGCGCTGCTGTTTTTGTTGAGCCGGGCCGGGGCCGCTCAAGCCCCACTGAAAATAGGCGACGCGCTGCCCGATTTTGTGCTGACGCGCGTTGTCAATACGCCGTCCGGCGGCACCTTTGCGCCCGCCGCCGCCCAAAATAAGGTGCTGGTGCTGGAGTTTTGGAGCACCACGTGCAGCCCCTGCATTCCGGCCCTGGAAAAGCTGGCGGCCCTGCAGCAGCGTTTTCCGGCGCAGCTGCAGGTAGTGGGCATTTCTGCGGACTCCGAGGCGCGGCTGACAAAATTCCTGACCCGGCGGGCGTTGCCGGGGGTGCCGCTGGCCTCGGCGCCCGACCCGCAGCAGGACATCAACCGCCTGTTTCCGCACCGGATGGTGTCGCACACGGTGGTAGTCGACCGCAACCGCCGCGTGGTGGCCATCACCTCGCCCGAGCAGTTCGATGAAAAGGCCCTGCTGGCCGTGGCCGCCGGCCGGCCCGTGCAGCTCAAGCTCAAGCAGGATATCATGAGCGACGACCCGATGAGCTTTTTCGTCGTCGACTCCGCCACCCGCTACGGCGTGAACGTGCGGCCCTTCATTCAGGGCCTGCCCGGCATGACGCGGTCGGAGCGCAAAGGACCATTTGCTAAACGCCGCCTGACGGTCGTCAACATAGACCCGACCACGCTTTACCAATTGGCCTACGAAACCAGCCTGCGCCGTATTCTCAACCTGCTGCCCGACAGCCTGCGCCAGTACGACGATTTATCCCGCGTGTGCGTGGATTTGATAGTGCCTCCCGGCCAGGAAAACAACCTGCGGCCCCTGCTGCGGGAGGTGCTCAAAAGCTACTTGCCGGTGCAGGCAGCCTGGGTGCCGGCCACCAAACCAGTGTATGTGCTGCGCCGACTTCCGAACCGGCCGGCCCTGGCCGTTTCGGCCAAGCCCGAGCGGTATGGCTTTGGCGGGGGCGAGTTTGGGATGCAGGGCGGCCGGCTGGAGCTGGTGCGCGACTATCTGGAAAACGAGCTGGACCGGCCCGTAGTAGACGAAACCGGCCTGGCCGGCCGCTACGACGTATCCTTTGCCGTGCAGCAGGAAAACCTGAAACCCTCGCTGGCCACGGCACTGAGCAAGCTGGGCCTGGAAGTAGTGGAAGCCACGCGCGAAATCAAGCTGCTGCAACTGAGCCCGGCGGCGCGCTAGAGCTAACGCACGCTCTCCAGCACTGCCTGCAGAATATCGGTGCGCACATTCAGCTCGCCCAGCTTGTTGCCGCGCCGCGTGGGGTGCACGCGGTTCGAGAGAAATACGTACACCAGCTCGGTTTCGGGGTCGACCCAAAAGAAGGTGCCCGTGAAGCCCGAGTGCCCGAAGCTCCGCGCCGAGGCGCCCTTGGCCGTGTTGCCCGCCGGCGGCGTGGCCGGGCGGTCGAAGCCCAAGGCACGGCGGTTACCCGCAAACTGCGCGCGGGTCCACTCGCTCAGGACGGCGGGGTCGAAAAGCTGCTGGCCGCCGTAACGCCCGCCCCAGGCGTAGGCCTGGACCAGCTTGGCCACGTCGTTGGCCGAGCCAAACAGGCCGGCGTGGCCCGAAATGCCGCCCAGCAGGGCCGCGCCCTCGTCGTGGGCGGTGCCGTGCACCAGCTGCCGCCGGAAGGCCGAGTCGTACTCGGTGGGCGCGATGCGCGCCTTCGGGAAGCGGTTCTGGGGCCGGAAGCCCAGCGTGGTGGCACCCAGCGGCCGGTACACTTTCTCGGTCAGGTAGTCCTCAAACGCCAGCCCGGTGCGCGCCCGCACCAGCGCCGGGTAGAGGTAAAACGACAAGTCAGAATACACATAGCCCGGCTGGGCCTTGAGCGGCGAAGCCCCGATGGCTTCGTAG
>CAXUEM010000440.1:0-2855 GCA_964249885.1 uncultured Hymenobacter sp.
CACCACAGCCAAGGCGTAGAGCAGCAGCCCGCGCACCACGAAGCCGTACCAGGAGTCGTCGTAGGAAAATGGTCCGAGCAGGGCCTCGGCCGCCGCGTACACAAAGCTCAGCACCAAGCTCAGCAAGACCAGCATGAGCACCTGGCGCAGGCCGGCAAAGCGCAGGCGCTCGGTCTGGGAGAAGTTGTCGTTGAGGTAGCGGCGGTAGCGGCGGTAGGCCAGCAGCGTGGCCAGGCCGTAGCCGAGCAGCAGCAGGTCGCCGCCGGTGGCCAGCGGGCCGCTCAGCTTGTCCAGCCAGCCGGCCACGGCCGCGCCCTTGGTGCCGAAGTGCTCGGGCAGGGTTTCGCCGCGCAGCCCGCGCCGGTAGCCCAAATCCAGCAGGGCCGCCCCGGCATAGGCCCCGACTTCGAGCAGGCCCGGCAGCAGATGGCGCCAAGCCCCGCCCCGCCGCAGCCGAAACTCCTGGTTCGTGAGGCTGCGGAAATACAGGTACCACAACGGCCCGAGCAGCAAATTCAGCTGCCAGGGCACGTAGAACATGAGTGTGGCGTGCCAGTCGTGGGTGTCGTACCAGTTGGCGTAGCCCAGCATCCACTGCGCAATGCTCAGCGTGGGCCAGGCCAGCAGCAGGGCCAGCAGCAAATCGGGCCGGGCGCCGGTGCGCGCCGCCCGCGCCAGCAGAAACAAGGTGAGCGCCGCGCCCGGCACCACGAACGGCAGCAGCAAGGCCGAGTGGGCATTGAATTCAAACAACATAGCGGCGCTAAATGTACGCGGGCGTGAGGTTCGCCCGCCCGAACAGGCCTCGGCTTTTGCTTCCAAGCAACTACCTACCTTCGGCGCCATGACTCTCCTCCAGCTATTCATCGGTTTCTGGCTGGCGCTGCTGCCGGCCCCGGCCAGCGCCCAACCTTCGGCTACCACGCCCGCCGCCGGCACCGTGCGCCGCTTCGCCGGCTTTGCTTCCCGGCACGTGGCCGCCCGAAATGTAGACGTGTGGCTGCCCGCTGGCTACCCCGCCGCCGGCCCTTATGACGTGCTGTACATGCACGACGGCCAGATGCTCTTCGACAGCACCGCCACCTGGAACCGGCAAGAGTGGCGGGTCGATGAAACCCTGACCCGCCTGGGTTCGGCCCTGCGCCCCTGCATCGTGGTGGGCATCAGCAACAACGGCCCGCTGCGCCACGCCGAGTACTACCCCGAAAAAGCCCTGGCCTACCTGCCCGCCGGGGTGCGGGAGAGGGTTGTGAAAGAAGCTTTGAAAGGCCAGCCCCTGGCCGATGAGTACCTGCGCTTTCTGACCCAGGAACTGAAGCCCTTTATTGATAAAACTTTCGCCACGCGGCCGGGCCGGGCGCACACTTTCGTGCTGGGCGCCAGCATGGGCGGGCTGATTTCTATGTACGCCCTGGCCGAGTACCCGCGCGTTTTCGGTGGCGCGGCCTGCCTGTCCACGCACTGGATAGGCGCCCTCGGCGCTGACCAGGCGGCCATTGCCGCTTCCTTTCAGCGCTATATGCGCGAAAAGCTGCCCCGGCCCGGCCGCCACCGTCTGTACTTCGACTACGGCACGGCCACGCTCGACAGCCTCTACCGTCCCCACCAGCTGGCCGCCGACGCCGTGCTGCAGGCCCGCGGCTACCGGGCCCGCGACTGGACCACGCGGGAGTTTGCGGGCGCCGACCACTCCGAGAAATCCTGGGCCCGGCGCTTGCCGGAGCCGCTGCGGTTTCTGCTGGGGCGGTAGCGCGGGGTGCTCTGCTTCGCGCGCCGAAAGTTTGGCCCAATGACGGTGGGGGCCCTACCTTAGCTGAGATACTTGTCATTTGCCGCTCTTTCTTATGAACGCCTTGCGTCACGTCGACCTCAAGCGCATCTTCTTTGTCGACATTGAAACGGTGCCGTGCCATGACTGTCACGATAGTATGGACGAGACGCGCCAGGCCCTGTGGGAGAAATTCTGTGGCCGCCGGCACTCCCGCGAACTGGCCGAGGGCCAGACCCACGCCGACCTGTATGAGAAAGCGGGTATTTATGCCGAGTTCGGCAAGATTATCTGCATATCCGTGGGCTACTTCACCGACCTGCCCGATGCCACGCTCGGGTTCCGGGTTAAATCCTTTGCCGATGATGATGAGTGTGCCGTGCTGCGGGGCTTCGCCAACCTGTTGGGCAGCCGCCGGCCCTACGGCAACAAGCTCTACGGCGCCACTACCCACATCCTGGACCGGGCGCGGGTAGACCACCGCAACGACCCTTTCTTTCTGTGCGCGCACAACGGCCGCGAGTTTGACTACGGGTATCTGGGCCGACGCATGCTTATCTGTGGCCAGACTATTCCGCCCATGCTCGATGTGGCGAATCACCGGCCCTGGGACCTGCCCCACCTGCTGGATACCATGGACCTGTGGAAGTTTGGCGACAACAAGGGCAGCATCTCGCTGCCGCTGCTGGCGGGCATTCTGGGCATTCCCTCGCCCAAAGACGACATTGACGGCTCCCAGGTGGGACACGTGTATTGGGTCGAAAAAGACCTGGCGCGTATCGTGAAGTACTGCGAAAAGGACGTGGTGGCCACGGCCCGCGTCTTCATGCACTTCAATGGCCAGAAAGACCTCTGGCCCGAAGTGCAGGTGACGCACGTGCCCTGGCCGGCCGTGGGCAGCGGGGTACTGCAGGTGGCCGCCTGAAAAAGACCGGGCAACCAACGGCCATCAACGCCCAGTAATCTGCCGCGCCACCCCCTGCTGGCAGGCCTGGGACCGGGCCAGCAGGGGGTAGCACGATTTTAAGCCGGAAGCAAGCCAAACCGTCGCCAGTGCCGCGCAGAAAGACAAAAGCCTGTTATTCTA
>CAXUEM010000441.1:0-1568 GCA_964249885.1 uncultured Hymenobacter sp.
CATCTCTACCGCAGCAGTAATCAATGGCAAACGACGATTAAATTACTTCTCCGAGCGAGATGCTTCACTTCGTTCAGCATGACCGTCTCTTTGCTCACTGCTCATTGCTCACTGGCAATTGAAACAGTGCGGCGGCGTTGGCGGTGGTAGCGGCGGCTACTTCGGTGGGGTCTTTGCCCAGCAGCTGGGCCACGCGGTGCAGCACCAGGGGCAGGTAGGCGGGCTCGTTGCGCTTGCCGCGGTAGGGCACGGGCGCCAGGTAGGGGCAGTCGGTTTCGAGCAGCAGGTGCTCCAAGCCGAGGTGGGGCAGCACGGCATCCAGGCCACCATTCTTGAAGGTCACCACGCCGCCAATGCCCAGCTTGAAGCCCAGGGCAATGGCCTGCTCGGCCTCGGCCAGCGAGCCGGAAAAGCAGTGAAAAACACCAGTCAGGGTGCCATCCTGGGCCTCGGCGACGAGGGCGGCGGTTTCGGCAAAGGCGTTGCGGGTGTGCAGCACAATCGGAATCTGGTATTGCTTGGCCAGCTGCAGCTGCACGCGCAGGGCCTGCTGCTGCTCGGCCAGCAGGGTCTGGTCCCAGTACAAATCAATTCCGGCTTCGCCGATGCCCACAAACGGGCGCCGGCCGAGCCATTCCTCCACCTCGTAGAGCTGCTTATCAAAGTCGCGGGTCACGGAGCACGGATGCAGGCCCATCAGGGCGTGGCACTGGCCGGGCGCCCGGGCTTCGAGGGCCAGCAGGGGGTCAATGCTGGCGTGGTCGATGTTGGGCAGCAGAATGGTGTGCACGCCGGCGGCCGTGGCGCGGGCCAGCGCCGCGGCCCGGTCGCCGTCGAACTGCGCGGCGTACAGATGGGCGTGAGAATCAGTTAAGTGCACCGGGTTGGCAATGAGGAATGAGGAACGAGTAATTCGCGACAAGCAGTGGCGGTCCGGGGCAAAGTTCGCTCATGGCGCATTCCTCACTGATACCGCCGGCCTTTCCACTCCACGCCGCGCACGAGCCAGCGGCTGGGCAGCAGGGTGAGCACCATGAGCAGGGTGTAGAGTTCGAAGGCGGGCAGCAGGTGCCAGGGCATGGGCCGGCCGGCGCGGCGGAAGCAGACGGCAATAAACGCGCCCTGCACCAGCAGCTTGAGGGTCCAGGCCAGCAGGGCCAGCGCCGGCCCGGCCAGCACGGCCAAAGCCAGCAGGGCCAGCCAGTTGCTGCTGAACAGGGAGACGCCCAGCTTGGGCCGCCAGGGCAGCGCCTCCACGCCCCGCAGCCAGCGCCGTCGCTGCCGCAGCAGCTCGGCCCAGTTGGGAATGGCCAGCGACTCGGCGCACACTTCCGGCCCGAAGACGTGGCGGAAGCCGAAGCCCCGGGCCAGAATGGCCTGAAACAGGGCATAATCCTCGACAATGGAGAAGGGCATGGTCTCGTAGCCGCCGGTGGAAGCGTAGGCGGCGCGGGTCACGAGCATGTTGTTGCCCATGGCCGTGACGGCGTGGCCGGCCTCCACGGCCACCTGCGCCAGACCCAGCGAGAAAAGCCAGTCCACGCCCTGCAAGCGGTGAAACACCCGCG
>CAXUEM010000441.1:1578-2854 GCA_964249885.1 uncultured Hymenobacter sp.
GGCGCGGCGTGGGCCAGCAGGCCCTGCACCCAGGTGGGCGGCACCGAAATGTCGGCATCGGTGATGAAGAAGTAGTCGGTGGTGGCCGCCCGCATCAGGTGGGCCAGCACGTTGGCCTTGCCGCGGGCGGCACCCAGGTGCTCAGTGATGCTGAGCACCGCAAAGCGGCCGGCGTAGCCCTGCATGGCCCGCTCGGCCACGGCGCGGGTGCGGTCGGTGCTGGCGTCGTCGCCCACTAAAATCTCGATTAGCTCAGCCGGATAGCGCAGGGCGCGCAGCGCGGCCAGGCAGCGCGGCAGGGCCGCTTCTTCATTGCGGGCGGCCACCAGGATGCTGATGCGGGGCAGCGGCACCGGCAGCGGCACGGGCGGCACCCCGGCCCCGCGAAACCCGGCCAGCCGCCAGGCAAATACCCCCACCATCAGCAGCCAAACCAGCAGGTAAACCGCAAAAAACGTCATACAAAGCAGCGCAAAGGAAACCACAGCCCGCGGGCGCTTACGTAAGCGGGCCGGCCCGGAGCCATCAAGCTCAGCCGAAGCAGCGGGCAGCCAGTTGGTTTAGAGCCGCTTTTATTGGCGCGGCGGCCAGGCGCCCGCCGCCAAGTTCGCTTGGCGGGGCCTGGTCTGGTTAGCAGCGGCCCGCCGCCTCACAGCGCTCCAAACTCGTAGCCGGCGGCGGCAAAATGGTTGAGCACCCGCGGCAGCACAAAGCGCAGGCTGCGGGCGGCCTTGTGGGAGTCGTGAAACACGAGGATGTCGCCGGGCCGGGTGGCGGCCAGCGTCAGGCGCAGGCAGGCTTCGGGCGCGAGGGCGGCGTCGTAGTCGCGGGTCAGCACCGACCACATAATGACGCGGTAGTGCGGGCGCAACGCCGCCAGCAGCGGCCAGGTGAGGCGGCCATAGGGCGGCCGGAACAGCGGCGGCTTCTCCCCTGCTGGCGCATTGGTGCTGCCGGCCGCCCGGCTGTGCGCGGCCAGCAGGGGGTCGAGCTGGCGCTGGCAGGCCGCTACCTCGCCCAGGTAGTCGGCCCGGCCGGTGGCCCAGGCGCTGCGGTGGTGCTGGGTGTGGTTGCCGAGGCGGTGGCCGGCCAGCAGGGTCTGCCGGGTAATGTCGGGGTAGCGCGCCAGATTCTGGCCCACGCAGAAAAAAGTGGCCTGCGCCCGGTGCGCGGCCAGCTGCTCCAGCACCCAGGGCGTCTGCTCGGGCAGGGGGCCGTCGTCGAAGGTGAGGTAGATAGTAGGCTGGACCGCGCCGGGCGGGGCCAGCCTACTATC
>CAXUEM010000442.1:0-354 GCA_964249885.1 uncultured Hymenobacter sp.
GCACCTCGCCCACCGTGGCCAGGGCGCAGGGCCGGCCGGCGGCGCGGTGCTGGTCGTAGGCCAGAAGCAGGCGCTGAAGTTCAGTCATATCTCAGTGAGCAGTTAACAGGGAGTAGTGAACAGTGAACTAGGCGCGGCCACTGGTGCGGAGGATGGCATAGAGGATACGGCACAGCTCCTGACAGTCGGCGTGAAGGGACTCGAAGATGCGGATTTCCATCAGACCTGACGCATAAAGCAGCCGCAGCCAGTAGCTAGTTTCGCGGGCTTCCTTGTAGGCGATGGAGATTTTGCTGCTGAACTCAGCTTTCGAGATGGCGCCGTTGGCTTCTTCCACATTGGCCCCAATAGACG
>CAXUEM010000442.1:364-2853 GCA_964249885.1 uncultured Hymenobacter sp.
GTGCAGCTTCATCATCCGTACTGCAAAGGCAAACGACTTCGTAAGCAAAGGCCCTTCCATAAGTTCACTACTCACTGTTAACTGCTCACTGCTCACTGCTCACTGCTCACTGTTAACTAACTACCCCGCCCATCACTTTTTCCGGGGTCAGGGGCAGGTCGCGCAGGCGCTTGCCGGTGGCGTTGAAAATGGCGTTGGCTACGGCGGCGGCCACGCCCACGGTCGCAATTTCGCCGATGCCTTTAACGCCCATGGCGTTGATGTAGGGGTCGTTTTCCTCGACGAACTCCACCGTCATGTTCGGAATGTCGGCGTTGACGGGGATGTGGTAGCCGGCTAGGTCGGCGTTGGTGTAGCGGGCAAAGTGCGGGTCGCGCTCGGTGGCTTCCATCAAGACCGAGCCGATGCCGAACACGGCGCCGCCGATAATCTGGCTGCGGGCGGTTTTGGCGTTGAGGATGCGGCCCGCGCCGATGACGCTCACCCAACGCGTGACGCGCACCGTGCCCAGGTCGGCATCGACGCGCACCTCGCAGAAGTGCGCCCCGAACGAATGCATGGAGTGCCCGCCCGAGTCGGCCTGCCGGCCGAAGTCGGCGGGCGAGGCGGCGCGGCCGGTTTCGTAGCCCGCGCCGTACTTGCCCTGCCCCATGCCTTCGATGTCGGTCAGGGCGCCGCGCTTCATCAGCTCCAGCAGGGTCTCGGTTTTCTGCGGGTCTGATTTTAAAGTCAGCCGGCCGTTCTCGCCGCTAATGTCCTCGACTTTGGCCCGAAACAGCGGCGACTTACTATCCGACACGGCCTGCTTGGCCAGCTTCTGGTACACGTCCTGGGCGGCCATGTAGATAGACGACGACACGGTGCCCGCCGCCACCGAGCCGCCCGAGTTGGGCGCCGTGGGCAGGGTGGTATCACCGAGCTCAAACTTGATTTTATCGAGCGGCAAGCCCAGCGCGTCGGCCGCCACCTGGGTCATCACGGTGTAGGAGCCGGTGCCCAGGTCGGTTACGCCGCTCTGCACCACGGCGTGGCCGTCGGTGTAGAGGCGCACGCGGGCGGTGCCCTGGTTGTTGTGCACGGGGTAGGTGGCGGTGGCCATGCCGATGCCCATCAGGTAGCGGCCCTGGCGGGTGGCGCCGGCCTTGGGGTTGCGGTTTTTCCAGCCGATGAGCTCGGCGCCGCGGGCGTAGCACTGCTTGAGGCTTTTGCTGCTCCAGGGCTTGCCGTTGGTGGGGTCTTTATCGGCGTAGTTGCGCAGGCGGATTTCGATGGGGTCGAGGTTGAGCTTATAAGCCAAATCGTCCAGCAAGCTCTCCAGCGCGAAGGAGCCCGGCGCCTCGCCGGGGGCGCGGGTGAAGGTTGAGGTCATGACGTTGGCGCGGGCCATGTCGTACTTGCTCTCGAAGTTGTCGCAGGCGTAGAGCAGGTTGATAATCTTGCTGTTGGCTTCGGCGTAATTGTCCCAGGCCGAGGTGGTCGAGGTTTTCTCGTGCTGCAAGGCCAGTAGTTTGCCGTCGTTGGTGGCGCCCAGCGTCAGAGTCTGCTGCTGGTCTTCGCGGTGGCCCATGCTGGTGAACATCTGCTGGCGGGTCAAGCTCAATTTCACCGGTCGGCCCACGGCCTTGGCCGCCAGGGACGTAAGCACCGTGTGCGGCCAGCACGAGCCTTTGCAGCCGAAGCCCCCGCCGATGTACTTGGTAATCACGCGCACCTGCTCGCGCGGCAAACCCAGCATCTGCGAGAGCGCCGTTTGGGTGCGCGTCACGCCCTGGGCCGACTCATACACCGTGAGGCGGTCGGGCGCCTCCCAGACGGCCGTGGTGGCGCCGGGCTCCATGGGGTTGTGGTGGTAGACGGGGTGCGAGTAGGTGGCCGTCATTTTCACCGGTGCCGCGGCCAGGGCGGCGGCCACGTTGCCGCGCTTGGTGTGGCCGGGCTGCTTGCCGTCCTGAATGGCGAGCGGGTCGAACAGTTGGGCCTTAGGGTCGTGGAAGGTGGCAATGGGCGCCGCCGCGGGCGCCTCGTAGCGCACCTTGAGCCGGGCGGCAGCCTCCAGGGCGCGGTCCAGGGTGTCGGCCACAATCAGGGCCACGGGCTGGCCGGCGTAGTGAATCTCGGTGCCCGTGAGCGGCAAAAAGCCCATGGGCGCGCCGATGTCCTTTTTGCCCTCGGCCGTGTTGGGCGTTTTGGCCAGCTTGGGCAGGTTTTCGTGGGTAAGCACGGCCAGCACGCCCGGCTCCCTGAGCGCCGCCGCCGAGTCGATGCTCACGATTTTACCTTTGGCCAGCGTGCTCGTGGCCAGCACGCCGTGCACCAGCCGGGGCAGGGCATACTCGGCGGCGTACTTGGCCTGGCCGGTTACTTTGGCGTAGCCGTCCACGCGGCTCACGGGCTGGCCGACGAGGCCGTTGGGCGCGGCGGAGAAGAAAGGGTCGTCCATAAATCGTAGCAAATAGCGAGTAAGTAAGAATGGCCAGCCGGGGGTACAC
>CAXUEM010000443.1:0-330 GCA_964249885.1 uncultured Hymenobacter sp.
AACCCGGCCTTGTGCAAGGCGCCACCGGTTTTTTCGCCGCCGCGCCTACTGCCGGGCCTATTTTTGCGTATCCATACCCGACGCCGGCAACTTCTGCCCCTGCCGGCCGTCCCTGACCCGTCTCATGTGGGAACACCAAAGCCTTTTCCGGGTTTCGGCGCAGCTCTTTGCCGAAGGCGTTTTTAACCTGCTCGACCGCAGCCTGCGGCCCGAGGTATTTCTGCTCGGCCTGGCCTCGGGCAAGGAAACCGACGCGCCCGAGGCCGTGGTGGTGGAGCCGCCCACGCTGCGCTACACGCCCCGCGACTTTGCCGGCATCAAGGCCCGGGC
>CAXUEM010000443.1:426-2853 GCA_964249885.1 uncultured Hymenobacter sp.
TGCCACGCCACCGAGAGCACCCTGCACGAGCTGACCGCCGCCCGCCACGAAAACCGCCGCTCGTTTTCCTCGGCCCCGGTAAGCATGCAGGGCTATCTGGTGGTGATTGTCTTGCAATTGGCCGCCGACTGCTACGACGCCTACCACACCCTGCCCAAGCCCAGCTCCAGCAAGCCCGGCTCCCTGCCTCACGCGGCGGTGCTGGAGTTTCTGCACGAGTGCACCCGCGCCCTGCGCGAGGCCGACACCGCCGACAACGACCAGCCCGTGCTCGACCGCGACTACAACGAGGTGCTGCGCGGCGCCGGCCGCCGCCTCATGCTGCGCGCCGCCCCGGCCGGCACCCACGGCCTCTACGACGCCTGCAACGGCATTGCGGCCCTGCGCTACGAGGGCGACGATGGCGTGGGCTCCCTGCTGGTGGCCCGCCGCCAGCACCCGGCCCTGATTCCGGTGCTCACGCTCGAAACGCCCGTCACGCTGCGCGACCACCGCTCCATCCGCAAGCTGCTGGAGCTGACCGAGGGCGACACGGCCCTGATTTCCGATGCCTCGCAGGTGTTTGGCCTGGGCCGGCTGGTGCCGGAGTCCGACTCGCGCTACGAGGCCCTGTTCACCGTCAATTTCACCCACCACTTCGGCTGGGAGATGAGCCACTCCGGCCACGTGATGATGAAGGTGGTCAGCAACACGCCCCGCCTGCCCCAGGGCCGGGTCGAGGCCGACAACTTTGCCCGGGCCATCAACAAGGTATTTCCCGACCTGCCCACGGCTGACATCGACTACCTCTGGGACTTGGCCCTCACGGCCACCAGTCAGCCCAACGGCACCATCTTGGTGTTCACGGCCGGCGCCGCCGCCGAGGCCCGGCGCCTGGCGCGGCAGTGCTTCCGGGTGGTGCCGCGCACCTTGCTCCCCCAGGTCTTGCGCCAAGTCACCAACATCGACGGGGCCGTGCTCATCGAGCCCAATGGCCTCTGCCACGCCATCGGCGCCATTCTCGATGGGCTGGCCACCGACCGCGGCGACTCCTCCCGCGGGGCCCGCTACAACGGCGCCCTGCGCTACGTCAATTCCTCGCACTATCCCTGCCTGGCCGTAGTCGTGAGCGAGGACGGCTGGATAGACCTGCTGCCGGGCGGCGGGCCGGTAGGGTAAACACCCCCTGCTGGCCGTATCTTCGCCGCGCGTTTTCTTCTCATTTGCGTCAAGAAGTTGGGTGCTTATTCCACCTGCTTCTTTGAAGCCCTGGCTGTTCCACCAGCTAGGGATTCCTCTTGCTGGCGCGAGTTACGGCTGCGCCTAAACTCGCGCCAGCCGTGCGGTAGGGCAAAAGTAGCTCGTGCGCCTTCTCACCCGTTCACTGAGCCCATCATGGCGGCGGGGTAGCGAGGGCCGGCGGCCGCGCCTTGGGGCGCAATTTCGTTTAGGTGCAGCAACTCGTCGGGACTCAGGCTTACGTCCAGCGCGCCCAGGTTTTCTTCCAGATACGCCACGCGCTTGGTGCCGGGAATGGGGACTACGTCATCGCCCTGCGCCAGGGTCCAGGCTAGGGCCAGCTGCCCGGGCGTGCAGCGCTTTTGCTGGGCCAGGTCGTTGATGCGGGCCACGAGGTCGAGGTTTTTCCGAAAGTTTTCGCCCTGAAAGCGCGGGGTGTGGCGCCGGTAGTCGTCCTCGGCCAGGTCTTCAAACTTTTGAATCTGCCCGGTCAGGAAGCCCCGGCCCAGCGGCGAGTAGGGCACGAAGCCCACGCCCAGCTCGCGGCAGGTGGGCAGAATCTCGTCCTCGGGCTCACGGCTCCAGAGCGAGTACTCGGTTTGCAGCGCCGCGATGGGGTGCACCGCCGCGGCCCGGCGCAGGGTGGCCGGCGCGGCCTCGGAGAGGCCCAGAAAGCGCACCTTGCCTTCTTCGACCAGCCGGCTCATGGCGCCCACGGTTTCCGCTATGGGCGTGTTGGGGTCCACGCGGTGCTGATAGTACAGGTCGATGTAGTCGGTGCCGAGGCGGCGCAGGCTGGCCTCGCAGGCGGCCCGCACGTACTCGGGGCGGCCGTTGATGCCGCGCTTGGCCGGCTCGTTGGGGTCGCGCACGATGCCAAACTTGGTGGCCAGCACGATGTTGGCGCGCCGCCCTTTGAAAGCCCGGCCTAGCAGCTCCTCGTTTTTGTAGGGGCCGTACATATCGGCCGTGTCGAAGAACGTCAGGCCCAGTTCCTGGGCCCGGTGCAGGGTGCGCAGGCTTTCGGCATCGTCGGGCTGGCCGTAAAAATCAGACATGCCCATGCAGCCGAGGCCGAGAGCCGAAACGTGCAGGCCGGAGCGGCCCAGAGTGCGGGTTTGCATAAGTTCAGCGAGAAGCAACGATGAAGTAGAAGTTCGGGCCCGGGCGGCAGGCGCCCGCCGGACCGCTACGCGCTTAACGGCCGGG
>CAXUEM010000444.1:0-2848 GCA_964249885.1 uncultured Hymenobacter sp.
TGGAAGCCCCGTTTATTGAGGTGTACGGCGCGCGGGAGCACAACCTTAAGAACGTGAGCGTGCAGATTCCGCGCGGGCGGCTGGTGGTATTTACGGGTATTTCGGGCTCGGGCAAGTCCAGTCTGGCCTTCGACACGATTTACGCCGAAGGGCAGCGGCGCTACATGGAGACGTTTTCGGCCTATGCCCGCTCCTTTATGGGCGGGCTGGAGCGGCCGGAGGTCGACAAGATTGAGGGCTTGAGCCCGGTTATCAGCATCGAGCAGAAAACCACCTCGCGCAACCCGCGCTCCACGGTGGGCACCATCACCGAGATTTACGACTTCCTGCGGTTGCTGTATGCGCGCACGGCCGAGGCGTTCAGCTACGCCACCGGCCAGAAGATGATTCGGCAGTCCGACGACCAGATTATCAACTACATCCTCAAGCACTTCAAGGATAAAAAACTCATCATCCTGGCGCCGGTGGTGAAGGGCCGCAAGGGCCACTACCGCGAGGATTTCCAGAAGATTGCCAAGCTGGGCTTCACCAAGGTGCGCGTCGATGGCGAGCTGCTCGACATCACGCCCAAGATGCAGGTGGACCGCTACAAAATCCACGACATCGAAATCGTGATTGACCGGCTCGTGGCCAAAGAAGACGACCGGTTTCGCCTCTCCGGATCGGTGCAAAACGCCCTCACGCACGGCAAAGGCACCATGCTGGTTTTGGACCCTGAAACCGACAAAGCTAAAGGCGGCAAAACCCAGTTTTTCTCGCGCTTTCTGATGGACCCGGCCACGGGCATCGCCTACGACGACCCGGCGCCCAACACGTTCAGCTTCAACTCGCCCTACGGCGCCTGCTCGCACTGCCACGGCCTGGGCGAAGTGCAGGAAATAACCGAAGACTCGGTGATGCCCGATAAGAAGCTGAGCATCAGCCGTGGCGGCATCGCGCCGCTGGGCGAATTCCGCGACATCTGGATTTTCCAACAGCTGGGCCTCATCGTTAAAAAGCACAAGGCCAGCCTGACCACGCCGCTCGAAAAGCTGCCCGAAGACTTGCTCAAGCGCCTCTTGCACGGCATCAGCGAAGACGAGGCCGACGACAACAAAACCGTGTACTCGGAGCCGTTCGAGGGCATCATCCCGTTTCTGCGGCGGCAGATGGATTCCGACTCCGACAACATCCGGGAGTGGATTCAGCAGTACGCCACGGCCCAGACCTGCCCGGAGTGCCAGGGCTTCCGCCTTAAGAAAGAAAGCCTGCACTTCAAGCTGGCCGGCCGGCACATCGGCGAGTTGTCGGTGCTGGATTTAAGCGAGCTGTCGGCCTGGTTTGAGGGCCTGGAAGAGCGCCTGAGCGAGCGGCAGAACGTCATTGCCCGCGAGTTGCTCAAGGAAATCCGCAAGCGCATCGGCTTTTTGCTGGAAGTGGGCCTGGACTACCTCAACCTGCACCGCTCGGTGCGCACGCTGAGCGGGGGCGAAAGCCAGCGCATCCGCCTCGCAACCCAAATTGGCACCCAACTCGTGGGCGTGCTCTACATCATGGACGAGCCCAGTATCGGCCTGCACCAGCGCGACAACGAGCGGCTTATCAAGGCCCTGCAGCACCTGCGCGACATCGGCAACTCGGTGATAGTAGTCGAGCACGACAAGGACATGATTCTGCACGCCGACCACGTGCTGGACATTGGGCCGGGCGCGGGCATTCACGGCGGACAAATCGTGGCCAGCGGCTCGCCGCAGCAGATTTTCAACTCCGGCTCCCTCACCTCGCAGTACCTGAGCGGGCAGCGCCACATCGAACTGCGCCGCCTCAAGCGCAAGGGCGACGGCGGCGAAATCGTGCTCCGAAACGCCACCGGCCACAACCTGCGCAACGTAACCGTGAAGCTGCCGCTGGGCAAGCTCGTGGCCGTCACGGGCGTGTCCGGTTCGGGCAAAAGCACGCTCATCCACGACACGCTGTACCCCATTCTCAACAAGCATTTTTTCAATGCCAAAAAGGAGCCGCTGGCTTACGGCGGCATCGAGGGGCTGAACCTGATTGACAAGGTGATTGAGGTCGACCAGTCGCCGATTGGGCGCACGCCGCGCTCGAACCCGGCTACCTACACCGGCGTGTTCACCGAAATCCGCAGCCTGTTTGCCGAGATGGCGGAGGCCAAAATCCGCGGCTACGGGCCGGGCCGGTTCTCGTTTAACGTGAAGGGCGGGCGCTGCGAAACCTGCGAGGGCGCCGGCATTCGCACCATCGAGATGAACTTCCTGCCCGACGTGTACGTGCCCTGCGAGACCTGCAAGGGCCGCCGCTACAACCGCGAAACCCTGGAAGTGCGCTTCAAAGGCAAGTCCATCACCGACGTGCTCGATATGACGGTGGAAAAAGCCGTGGACTTCTTCGAAAACCAGCCCCGCATCCTGCGCAAAATCAACACGCTCAACGAAGTAGGACTGGGCTACCTTACGCTGGGCCAGCAGGCCACCACGCTCTCGGGCGGCGAGGCCCAGCGCGTGAAGCTGGCCACCGAGCTAAGCAAAAAGGACACCGGCAAAACCCTCTACATCCTCGACGAGCCCACCACCGGCCTGCACTTCGAAGACATCCGCCACCTGAGCGACGTGCTGCAAAAGCTAGTCGACAAAGGCAACACCGTCCTCATCATCGAGCACAACCTGGACCTGATAAAAGTCGCCGACCACATCATCGACATCGGCCCCGAAGGCGGCGCCGGCGGCGGCACCATCGTGGCCCAAGGCACCCCGGAGCAAGTGGCTAAGTCTGGCAAAGGCCACACCGCCCGCTTCCTGGCTGAGGAGTTGCGGACGAGTAAGTACGCCGAGGCCTAGCATTTTACCTT
>CAXUEM010000445.1:0-2845 GCA_964249885.1 uncultured Hymenobacter sp.
GAACGCGGCGCTGCCGCCAGCTTTTTTCGCCATGACATCTCTGCACGGCACCGGCGTGGCCCTGGTCACGCCCTTCACCGCTGATTTTGCCGTTGACTTCCCCGCCTGGCTGCGCCTGCTCGACTTCTGCTTAGCGGGCGGGGTCGAGTACCTCGTGATTAACGGTACCACCGGCGAGTCGCCCACCGTCACGAGTGCCGAAAAAGCCGAACTGCTGCGCCGGGCCGTGGCCCACGTGGCCGGCCGCGTGCCGCTGGTCTACGGCATCGGCGGCAACGACACGGCTGCCACCGAAACCCTGCTGCGCGAAACCGACCTAACCGGCATCTTGGCCATTCTCTCGGCCAGCCCGGCGTACAACAAGCCCAGCCAGGCCGGCCTCGTGGCCCACTACCAGCGCCTCGCGGACGCCTCGCCCCGGCCCCTGCTGCTTTACAACGTGCCGGGCCGCACCGCCTCCAACCTGACGGCCGACACTACGCTGCGCCTGGCCGCGCACCCCAACATCATCGGCATTAAGGAAGCCAGCGGCAACCTGGAGCAGTGCCTAAATATCCTGGCCCGGCGCCCGGCCGGCTTCCTCGTGCTCAGCGGCGACGACATGCTGACTTCGGCCCTGGTAGCGCACGGCGCCGAGGGTGTTATCTCGGTGCTGGCCAATGCCTTCCCGCGCCGCTTTTCGGACATGACCCGCGCCGCGCTGGCCGGCGATTTTGCCGCAGCCAGCCGGGGGTTGTTCGGCTTCCTGACCCTGAATCCGCTCATGTATGAGGAAAGCAACCCCGTGGGCGTAAAAGCTGCGCTGGCCGCCCAGGGCGTGTGCGCTGCCGCTGTGCGCCTGCCCCTGCTCGAAGCCAGCGAGAGCCTGAAAGCGCGGATTGCGGCAGCACTTTAGCGCGCAACACCTGCTCGTGCGCCGGTCTACCAGCCGCTGGCCAGCACGTCAGCGATGTGCCGGGTTTTCAGCGGCAGCTTTTCGCGCCGGATGTAAGCCTCTAGGTGCATGAGGCAGCTCACGTCGGTGCTGATGAGGTAGTCGGCGCCGGTGGCCAGGGCGTGCTCGACTTTCTGCTGGGCCATGGCCACCGAAATAGCTTCAAACTTGACAGCGAAGGTGCCGCCGAAGCCGCAGCAGGTGCTGGTTTCGGCCATTTCGATGCGCTCCAGGCCGGCCACGCCGTCGAGCAATTGCCGCGGCGCGGCCCGGATGCCGCACTCGCGCAGGGCGGCGCAGGAGTCGTGGTAGGTGTATTTGCCGCTTAGCTGCGCGCCGGGAATCTGAGTGATGCCCAGCACCTCGACCAGAAACTCGGTCAACTCATAGGTGCGGCGCTGTACCTGCCCGCAGGCCGCGGCCTGCAGGGTTTCAGCGAAGAGTTCCGAGTAGGCGTTGCGCACCATGCCCACGCAGGAGGCCGAAGGGCTGACTACGTACTGCGTAGCGGGGCCGGCGAAGTCAGCCAGGAATTTGCTGGCCACGCTGCGGCTTTCGGGGGCGTAGCCGGCATTGTAGGCCGGCTGCCCGCAGCAGGTTTGGGCGGCGTTGTAGTGCACCCGGCAGCCCACTTTCTCCAGCACTTTCACCATGTTCAGCGCCGTGTCCGGGTAAAGCTGGTCGACGAAGCAAGGAATGAAAATGGCGACGTTAACAGCTGAAGCAAGAAGAGAAGCAGCCATCAGTTGTGGGAGTAATCTTCCAGCAATTCCCACACGCCGGGACTGCGGAAGTCAGGTGAAACCATTCTGGTAAAAACCTTAGGTCCAAATCGACCCTGTAGATACAGAATCACCCTGGAGTCATCAAATTCAAGCCGGTACCCATGCTCGCACGATTCCACCCGATATTCCATACCCGGCTGCAACTCTACTTCCATGCAGTCCGGCTCTATCCATAGCAGCAGCTTAGTGGCCTGCCGATTGGCAAACTCTATTCCCACTACGGGCTTTCGGCTCAATGTTGCCCGGCGCCAGAAATTAGACCAGCCAGTCATCAGTGCGTACTAAATACCGCCGAAGCTGCGGTTTGTGCCGCCGCAAAAGCGTCCATGCTCAGCCCGGTTTCTACCCCCTGCTGGCTCAGGAAAGCCAGCAGATTCTCCGTCGCCATATTTCCCGTCAGCTCATCGGCCGCCATGGGGCAGCCGCCGATGCCGCCGATGGCGCCGTCGAAGCGGCGGCAGCCGGCCCCGTAGGCGGCGGCCACTTTCTCCTGCCAGCTGGTGGGCGTGGTGTGCAGGTGGGCGCCGAACTCCACCTGCGGAAAGGCCGGAATCAGCTCCTGAAACAGCGGCGCGATGGTAGCCGGCACCGAGGCCCCGATGGTGTCGGACAGGGCCACGATGCGTACGCCGAGCGCGGCGAGGTGGCGGGTAAACTCGGCCACGATGTCCGGGCTCCAGAGGTCGCCGTAGGGATTGCCGAAACCCATTGACAGGTACACGACCAGGGTTTTGCCCCGCTGCTCGCACAGCTCGTGCATGGCGGCCACGTCGGCACGGGCCTCGGCCAGGCTTTGGTTGGTGTTGCGGCGCTGAAAGGTTTCGGAAACGGAGAGCGGAAAGCCCAGGTAGCTGATTTCGGGGTGCAGCAGGGCAGTTTCGGCCCCGCGGCGGTTGGCCACGATGGCCAGCAGCTTGGTGTGGGTTTGGCTCAGGTCGAGGCCGGCGAGCACCTCGGCCGTGTCGCGGAGCTGCGGAATGGCCTTGGGCGAAACAAAAGAACCAAAGTCGAGCGTGTCGAAGCCCACGGCCAGCAGCTGCTGCAGGTAGGCGGTTTTAACGGCCGTCGGGATGAAGTCCGGCAGGCCCTGCATGGCGTCGCGCGGGCACTCGACTAGGGTAACGGC
>CAXUEM010000446.1:0-2839 GCA_964249885.1 uncultured Hymenobacter sp.
AGCGGCACGATTTCGCCCACCGCCGATACGCCGTTGGGTAGGCGGAACAGCCGGGTTTCAAACTGCCAGCCGAACTGCGTCAGAAAGGGGTTCAGGTCCGACAGGTCTTCGCGGGCACGGTCCAGCACGCCCCCGGTCAGCACCGTGAAGCCCAGGCGGGGGCCGTCGAGGTGAATGTTGTCGTAGGGCAGCAACTCGTCGCCGGGCACCGTGGCGGCCGCCGGCGTGGGCGGCGCCGGGGCAGCCGGCGCAGCTGCCGGAGCTGCTGGTACCGCCAGCGCTGGGTTCAGGACTTCCTTGGTGCCGTTGGCGTATCGAATCATAAACACGTCGGCGCGGCGCAGCACCATCAGCGGGCCGTCGGGATTGTCAGTGCGCTTGTACTTTACCTCCGTGGTGTTGATTTCCAAAACTTTGGCCTGCACTTCCTCGCCCGAGGTCTTGGTGAGGACGTCCTGGGCGCGGGCAGCCGAAAAGCTCAGCGCGAAAAGCAGCAGCAGTAGCAGATTTTTCATGATGGGGGCGAGTAAGTAAGTGAAGGTGGCGCAAAGGTGAATGCCGCAAAAGCCGGACGCAACTCTAAAGTTGCCGTCATCCGACTTTATACTGGTTTTAATTTCAGATTAAAGCCTTGTTCATCAGTACGTTTTGGGTATTCCCATCCGACTTTCTACTCTGCTGCTACCCCCTGCTGGCAACGCAAAAAAGCCCCGCTGCCGGGGCAGCGGGGCTTAGCTAGAGGGCTGAAAGCCCGCTGGCTTACTTCTGGGTGGCGGGCACTTCTTCCACCACTTTGTTGGCGGGCTGCTCTACCACGACGGCGGTGTCGCCTTTCTCGGGGGCCATGTCGGCCTTCACCTCGTTGGCGGCACCTTCTACGGCGTTGCCGGCATTGTCAACGGCGTTTTCGGTGGTGGCAGCAGCGTTTTCAGCCGAGCCTTCCACGTTGTCCTGCTGCTTCTCGGTGCAGGAGGTGGTGGCGAAAGCGAGGGTGGTAGCCACGGCTACCAGCAGGGTCTTGAAAGAGAATTTCATGAGTAAGGGGAAAGTTAGGTAAACGAATCGTCCTTAATCGGGCGCCGGGCAGAAGGTAACCCGCCGGATTTCAACTCCGGTCCTGCCGGCCGGCGGCGGCCGGGCGGGCCAGCAGGGGGCCCTGCTTATCTTGGCCCTTCTCATGGACGAACTGCGCACCATCCTGCTCACCCTGGGGCCCGACGACCAGCGCGACTTTCCGCTGTTCGTGCAGCGCCAGCGCCACAAAGCCGCCGGCCGCCAGGACCTGCGCCTGCTGCAGCTGCTGCTGCAGGCCCGCGAGCTGACGCCCGCCCAGCTCATTGCCCGGCTCTACCCCGCCGAGGCCAACCCCGTAGCGTACTACGCCCTGCGCAAGCGCCTGCTGCGCCAGCTCACCGACTACCTGGTGCTGCGCCAGCACCAGCACGACGCCACGGCCGCTACCACCGTGCGCGGGCAGCTCACCCTGGCCCAGTACCTGCTCGAGGCCGGCGTGCCGCGCCTGGCCTGGGCCATGTTGCGCAAGGCCGAAAAGCTGGCCCTGGTCAACGAGCAGTACGAGCCGCTGAACGCGGTGTACAACCTGCAGATTCAGGCCGCCGACCTGCCCCACGCCCCGCCGCTGGAGGACATCATCCGCCGCCGCCACCTCAACAAAAAGGCCGCCGATGAGGAAGAGCGCGCCGGCATTGCCGATGCCCTGCTGCGCCAGCGCCTGCGCGAGGCCCGCACCAAGGGCCGCGCTGCCCTGCCCTTCGACGCCATCGTGCAGCAGGTGCTGCAGGAGTATGACCTGCAGGAGGCCTTTGCCCGCTCGCCCTCGCTGCTGTGCCGGCTGCTGAGCATCGCCCGCTCGGCCATGCTGGTGCGGCGCGACTTTGCCAGCTTCGCGCCCTTCATGGAGCGCTGCTACCGCCTCATGGAGCGGCGGCACGGCTTTGCGGCGGCCCACCGCGCTTACCAGCTGCGGCTGCTCTACATGCTGGCCCACGCCCTGTACCGCGCCCGCCGCTTCGCCGACTCGGTGGCTTACCTGGAGCAGGCCCGGGCCCTGCTGGCCCAGCCCGAAACCCGGCTGGCCGGCACCGGCCTGGGGGCGCGGCTCACGTTTCTGCTGGCGGCCAACTACGCTTTTCTGCGGCGCAACGCCGACAGCATCGCGCTGCTCGCGGAAGCGCTGCAAGCTAAACCGCCCCTGACCGAAGCCGACCAGCTCACGGCCCGGCTGCAGCTGGCGTTTCATCAGTTCGCCGAAAACCAGTTTGCCAAAGCCAACCAGAGCATCATCAGCCTGCAGCGCACCGACCACTGGCTCGAGCAGCACCTGGGCCTGGAGTGGCTGCTGAAAAAAAGCCTGGGCGAGCTGCTCATACTCTTTGAGCTGGGCCACGCCGACCTTGCCCTGCACCGCCTGCGCCACCTCCGCCAGCTGCTGCACGAGCGGTTTCCGGCCCAGGAGGCAACCGCCGAGACGCCCGCCGTGCCCGCCGGCGGCGCCTACCGCTACGTGCTGGACTACCTGCGCCTGGTGCGCGAAATTCTCGACGACCCCGATATAGCCGGCCAGCCCGCCTACCGCGAGCGGCTGCGCCTCATGCCCAGCCTGCCGCCGGCCGAAAGCGAGGACTTGCAGTCGCAGAGCTTTTTTGCCTGGCTGCGCGCCCGCTCCGAGGGCCGGCCCTACTATGAGGTGCTGCTGGAAGTGGCCGGCGGCGGGGTTGCCGCGGGCAAATCAGCTGCGGCGTAGCCGGAAACCGGGTGCCGCGTACCGGCTGGCCCGGGGCCAAAAAAGCCCGCCTTGTTTCCGGGGCGGGCTCTCAGG
>CAXUEM010000447.1:0-2835 GCA_964249885.1 uncultured Hymenobacter sp.
CAAAAACCAGTGCGGCTCGTCGAACCGCAGCCGAAAGCAGCCGCACTGGTTTTTGCGCCTCAACGCCTGGTTTACCCGCTTGAATATCAATGCCGTACGCTTCGGCGACCAGAGCCTGTTTGCAACCAAGGCAGTGTTTGAGCTGGCCGGCGGCTACCGCGAAGACTTGCTTGTGATGGAGGACCAGGAAATCATCGGCCGGCTGCGGCGCCACGCCCGGCTGCGGGTGCTGCCACAATCAGTTATTACCTCGGCCCGCAAGTACCGCGAAAACGGCGCTTTCCAGCTACAGGGCGCGTTTATTTTAATTGCCGGACTCTACTATCTGGGCCTGAGCCAGCTGAATCTGCTGCGCGTGTACCGGACCCTCATCCGGCAGGATAAGCTCTGAAACCGCTGGCCCGGGGCCCCCCGGGGGTAACGCCCCGCGTAAACCCCCAAACCCCCCCCGGGGGGCCCCGGGCCAAGCCGCCGAAACTCCGCTACACCGTGGCTCCGCCGCAGCTGGAGCCGGTGCCGGCCGTGCAGCCGTAGCAGTGCTGGTTGACCACAATGCTGCGCTCCCCCAGCGCCTTGACGTCGAAGTCGCGGATGTGTTGCACGGAGCTGGCCACGGTCAGGTCCAGCATCTGGTTGAAGTCGCAGTCGTAGAGGCCGCCGTCCCAGCTCACCGAAATCGTGCTGCGGCACATCACGCCGGCCGCGGCAGCGGGGTTGAAGGCATTGACCAAGTGCTCCATGTAGCCGGCGTAGTTGCCCGATTCTATCAGATAGTCGAGGTAGCGGCTGACGGGGATGTTGGTAATGGCGTACAGGTCGTTGAAAACGATGTCGAAATCCCGCAGCAGCGCCCGCTTGAACTGCGCCTGCAGGCCGGCCTGCGAGCCGGGCAGAAACGCCCCGCCGGGGTTATACACCAAGTTGAGCACCAGGCCGCTGCCCGCCACGCCGTAGCCCACGGCGTTCAGCATTTTCAGGGCCCGGATGGAATCCTCAAACACGCCGTCGCCGCGCTGCCGGTCGGTTTTGTCGGCCGAGTAAAACGGCAGCGAGCTGACGACTTCCACGCCGTGCCGGCGGAAAAACTCCGGCAGGTCGTGGTATTTCTTGTTGGCGACAATAATGGTCAGGTTGCAGCGCACCAGGATTTTGCGGCCCAGTTGGCTGATTTGCTCCACAAACCAGCGAAAATCGGGGTTCATTTCCGGCGCGCCGCCGGTCAGGTCCACGGTCGCAATGTCAGTTCGGACCAGCGCGTCCAGGCAGAGCTGCATGGTTTCGCGGGTCATGATTTCCTTGCGGTCGGGCCCGGCATCGACGTGGCAGTGCCGGCACACCTGGTTGCACATCTTGCCCACGTTGATTTGCAGCACCGCCGGCGCCACCGGCCGCAGCGGCAGCAGCCCGGCTTCGGCCAGCTTGGCTTGAAACGGCGGCAGCTGCGCCGTGTCGGCCGCCGCGCGGCTCAGCACTGTGAGCTGAAACGCAGAATCGGCCAGTTGGTGGCCGTTGGCTTTAAGAGATTTCATGGCGCGCAAGAAGCAGGGCGAAACGGTGTTTCGCGCCTGAGCCAGCAATAGCAGTTTCTGTTTGATTGTCGTTCCCGCGCGGAATAAAATTCCGCGTTACATCGACAGTTCCTTGGCCTTGTTCATCATCTGCACGCTGTGCACCAGCGTGGCCCCGCCCCGAATGGCCGCGGCCACGTGCACGGCCTCCATCATCTCGGGCTCCGAGCAACCTTTTTCCAGCGTGTCGGCCGTGTAGGCATCAATGCAGTACGGGCACTGCACGGCGTGCGACACGGCCAGAGCAATCAGTGACTTCTCGCGGGCCGTCAGGGCACCCTCGGCAAACACGTCGCCGTAGTAGGAAAAGAATTTGGCGGCCAGCTCGGGCTGAAACTCGCTGATGTCACCAAATTTCTTGAGGTCAGAAGGGTCGTAGTAGGTGGCCATAAAAGCAGTGAAAAGAAACCAGAGTAAGTAGACAGAAAAGGGAAGCAGAGCGGAATTGCCGCCAGACAACTTCGAATTTAAGGCAGAAGTTATTGCTAACTGTCATGCCGGGGGCATCAGGCCGCTCGGGGCTTCGGCTGCCCCAGCTGGCGGCGGGTCCGGTCCTAGCCACGCCAGGCGGCCAGGTCGCGGGCCGAGTCGATATCGGCCAGCAGGGGGAGCTGGGCCACACGCAGCCCTAGCCGGGCGGCATCGGCCAGCGTGTCGGCCCGCACGGTGTCGGTGCTCCATTTTTTGTTGACAAATAAATCTGCATGCAACTCCTTCATTCCCAGCAGGTAGTAACCACCGTCTTCGGCCGGCCCCAGCACCAGGTCGTGGCCGTCGAGCAAGTCAAAAGCTTCCCGTAGCAGCTCCGGCCGCAGGCCCGGGCAGTCCGTGCCAATGATAACCACGCGGCCCGCTCCGGCCGCAAATGCCTCAGCAAACGCGTAGGCCATCCGCTCGCCCAGCGAAGCCAGCGCCGGCTGCACCCGCCAAGGCAGCGCGACCCGCTCCTTCGGCTCGGCGAGGGAGACCCGGGCGTGGATGCGCGCGAGATGACTGTTGCCGGACGGGATCACGACGCGCAACGGACGGTTGCCCACCGTCTGGTTGTGCTCCCGGACCGTGTCGTCGATGAAGGCCTCGAGCTCGTCCGTGCCGTCGTGGCTGCCGGCCGTGAACCCGTAGCTGAAGTTGATCACGACCGGCAGAGCCTCGCCACGGGCGGCCCCGATCTTCTCTGCCCGGTCCAGGATGTATTCCACCGCGTCGATCGCCTGCGGCCTCAAGGTCCCGCCGGAGGTGTCCGCCGTCACCCCCATGGGGAGCTGCA
>CAXUEM010000448.1:0-1059 GCA_964249885.1 uncultured Hymenobacter sp.
CTGCTGAAAGGTGGCCGGCAGAAACGCCTCGAATGAATTGCCGATAACCTCTTCTAGGCCCCGGCCCAGCCAGTCGGCCAGGCAGGCGTTGCCGTACACAATCAGCCCGTCGGCCCCTAGCAGCATGGCGCCCTCGCTCATTTGCTCTACCAGCATGCGGTAGCTTTGGTCGGCGCCCTCCAGCGTGAAGATGCGCGGCCCGTCGGGGGAGTGAATGGCCAGCGCATCGACGGCGCCGGTGCGCACGGCCTCAATCAGCTCCTGCGCTTCCAGCAGCTCATAGCGCAGCTCGTCGTTCTGCCGGCGCAGGGCCGCCAGCTCGGTTAGTTCGGCTAGGTTGGTGGAAGACACATCGGCCATGGCGCTGCCAGGGAAAGGGGTTAGGCAGTCAGGGTGTCGGGGCCGCCGGGGGTTTCCAGCCCCAGCGCCACCAGCACCCGGCGCGTGTCGGAAAGGTCGCCGACGAGGCGGCGCACCAGGCCGGGACGCTTCTTGACCAGCGTCGGCGCGGCAATGAGCTGCTCGAGTTCGGCACGCTCGGGCTGCTGGTAGATGTCGATAATCTGCAGCTCGTAGCGCCCGGCCAGGTGCTCCTCACAAATGGCCTTGAGGTTGCGCACGGCCCGCGTCGAGTTGGGGGTGGCGCCCGTGATGTAGAGGCAGAGCAGAAACTCCGGCTCTTCGGGCCCGGGCTGCCGGGCGGCGTGGTCTTCCAAGGTCATTCCGGCAGGGGTTAGGCAGTGGGGGCTAGCGGCCGGATGTCGAGGCCGACCAGCACCCGCTCTTGGTTTGATAAGTCGCCGATGATTTTGCGAATCGGTGCCGGCACCTTGCGCACCAGCGTCGGAATGGCCATAATCTGGTCGCCCTCGGCCAGCTGCGGATGAACCAGCAGGTCAATAACTTCGAGCTGATAGCGGCCCGGCAGGTACTCCTGGCAGTACTTGCGCAGGTTGTTGAGGGCCGCCACCGACTTGGGCGTCTGGCCGGCCACGTACAGGCGCAGCTCCCAGGTTTCGGCGGGTTCTTGGTCGGGCATCAGGAGCGAAAATATAAGGT
>CAXUEM010000448.1:1069-2834 GCA_964249885.1 uncultured Hymenobacter sp.
ATTAATAAATACGACGTTAGACGGAACGCAGCAGAACGGTTCCGACAACCGTTCCGGCGCCCCCTGCTGGCCCGGGCTGGCGCCGGCCGGCGCGGCTGTCAGGCTCAGGTACTACGCTTGGCCGCCTGCTGGCGCTCGTGCTCTTCATTGTTAATCTGGCGCAGCTCTTCTTCCACGCTCTCAAACTCGGTGCGCAGGTTGCTGATGTTGGCTTCGAGCACGCGGCGGCGGCGCTCCAGCTCCCGGTCGCGGCGCTGCAGCTCCTGCTGGGCGGCGGCGGCCTGGGCCTGCTCGCGCAGCTGCTCGGTGAGGCGGCTGGCGCCCGTCACGATGCCCGAGGGCCCGATAACGACGTCGAGCAGCTCGATGCCGTGGTCGGTGGTGATGAACTCGCGCACCTGGTTCGAGTGGCTCATGCCCCGGGCCTTGAGAATGCTCAGCCCGCGGTTGCGCTCGCCGATGCCCTCCAGGTCGCGCAGGTTAATCCAGGTATCAACCAGCGACGAGACACCCTCTTCGGTCATTTCCACCTGCCGGTTTGCTCCGCTCAGCAGGGCCGTGAATACGGCCGTGATGCCGTTCACCTTCAGAAAGTCAATCAGCCGGGTGAGCATGCTGCGCACTTCGGCCATATTGCCCACCGAAATCAGGTTGCTGATGGGGTCAATGACCACGGCCGTGGGCTGAAAATCGCGCACCAGCTTGTGCACCGTCACCAGGTGGCGCTCCAGGCCGTTGAGCGTGGGGCGGGCGGCCTCAATCAGCAGGGAGTTCTGGGCCACGAAGGGCGCCAAATCCTTGCCCACCGCCTGCATGTTGCGAATCAGCTGCTTGGGCGACTCCTCGAAGGCGAAGTAGAGGCAGCGCCCCCCCTGCTGGCAGATTTCGTGGGCAAACGACGAAGCCAGCGTGGTTTTGGCCGTGCCGGCCGTGCCGGTGATGAGCACGCTGCTGCCCTCGTAGAAGCCTTTCTGGCCGAACATCTCGTCCAGGGCCGGGATGCCGGTCGAGACGATGCGGTTCGACACCTCGTGGTCGAGCTTGAGGGAGGTGACCGGCAAAACCGAAATGCCTTCCTCGGTTATCAGGTACGGGTACTCGTTCGTGCCGTGGGTGCTGCCGCGGTACTTCACGATGCGCAGGCGCCGGGTCGTAATCTGGTCTATCACGCGGTTATCGAGCAGAATCACGCAGTCCGATACGTATTCTTCCAGGCCCTGCCGCGTGAGGCTGCCGTCGCCGCGCTCGGCGGTGATGATGGTCGTGACGCCCTTGTCCTTGAGCCAGCGAAACAGGCGGCGGATTTCCGAGCGCAGCACGGCTTCGTTCGTGAAGCCGCCGAACAGGCTCTCAATCGTATCGAGCACCACCCGCTTGGCCCCGATGGAGTCGATGGCGTAGCCGAGGCGAATAAACAAGCCCTCTAAATCATACTCGCCGGCTTCCTCGATTTCGGTGCGCTCGATGTGCACGTGGTCGAGGCGCAGCTTTTTCTGGGCCACCAGCTCGGGCAGGTTGAAGCCCAGCGAGGCCACGTTGGCGGCCAGCTCCTCGGCCGTTTCCTCAAAAGCCATGAGCACGCCCGGCTCGTCGAACTCCAGGGCGCCGCGCACCAGAAACTCGACGGCCATCAGCGTTTTGCCGCAGCCGGCGCTGCCGCACACCAGCGTGGGCCGGCCCAGCGGCAGGCCGCCCGCGGTTATCTCGTCCAGGCCATCGATGCCGGTGGGCGCTTTGGGCAGGGTGGGCAGAGTGGGTGCGGCGG
>CAXUEM010000449.1:0-1463 GCA_964249885.1 uncultured Hymenobacter sp.
TCTTGAAGCGCTGCACCGAGTCCTGCATTAAGTCCAGGATGAAGGGCACCTCACCGGCCGAGTCGGCGGGCAGGCCGGCGGCGGGCAGCTCGTCGCGCAGGGTGCCGAGCAGGCCCTCAATGTTGGTGATGGGCGCCTTGAGGTCGTGGGAGGCGGTGTAGATGAAGGTATCCAAATCGACGTTCGTGCGCGTGAGCTGCTCGTTGGCCAGGGTCAGGGCCTGGGCCAGGTCCTGGGCCTGCTGGCGGGCGCGGGCCTGCTCGGTTATCTCGAAGGCAAACACCATCACCCCGTCGGGCCGGCCCTGCTCGTCGAAGCGGGCCTGTTGGATGTAGTTGAAGTAGCGGTCTTCCAGCGCGCCGTCGTCGGGGCGGACCAGCGGGATGAGGATGCCTTTTTCCTCGTGGGCCTGGCCGGTTTCCAGCACCCGGCGCAGCGTGTTATGCACGGCGTGGCCCTCGATTTCGGGCAGGGCCGCCACGATGGGCCGGCCCCGCAGCTCGCGGCCGGGAAACAGGGCCTGGTAGCCGGGGTTCACCAGTTCGAACATCAGTTCGGGGCCGTCGAGGATGCAGATGGCGGCCGGGGCCTGCATGAACAGCTCGTGCAGGCGCTGGCGCTGCACCTCGCGCTCCCGACGGGCCAGCACCTGCTCGGTTACGTCGTAGGCAAACACGCAAACGCCCACCACCTGCCCGGCTTCGCGGTAGGCCTGGTAGGTGAAGTTGTAGTAAGTCAGCACGGGCGGGCCGGCGGGCGGCACGAACCGGAACGGCAGCTCCTGCCCCAGATACGGCTCCCCCGTCCGGTACACGCCATCGAGCAGCTCATCGAAACCCTGCTCCACGACTTCGGGCAGGGCCTCGGCCACGGGGCGGCCATGCAACTCACGGCCGGCAAACTGGCGCTGGTAGGCGGCGTTGAAGTATTCGTAGCGGTGCTCGGGCCCGCGGAAAATGCAAATCAGGGCCGGCGTTTCCTCGAACACTTGGTAGAGCACGGCCCGCTCCCGGGCCTGGGCTTCGGCGGCGGCCAGCAGCTGGCCCTGCAGGTTTTCGGTGTGCTGGCGGGCCAGCACTTTCTCGGTGGCATCGACGATGAAAACCAGGATGCCGGTGGGCTGGCCCTGGGCGCCGGTCAGGGGCTGGTACACGAAATCCACGTAGCGCTGGGCGAGCTGGCCGGTGGCGGGGTCGTGGAGCTGGGCGGGGGTTTCGGTGCCCCGGAACGGCTGGCCGGTCTGGTACACCTCATCGAGCAGCCCGACGAAGCCCTGCGGCACCACCTCCGGAAACACCTCGGCCACGCTGCGGCCCAGGCGGGCGCGCCCGCCGGCCAGCGTCTGGTAGGCATCGTTGAAGAAGCTGAAGCGGTGCTCGGGGCCGCTGAGCGTGGCAATCATGGCCGGGCTCTGGGCCAGAATCTGGCGCTGCTGGCGCTGCTGCTCTTCCAGCCCCTGCTGG
>CAXUEM010000449.1:1662-2829 GCA_964249885.1 uncultured Hymenobacter sp.
CCCTGCTGGGCCTGCTTGCGGTCGTCGATGTCGAGGTTGACGCCGAACCACTGCCGGGGGCGGCCGGCGGCTTCGGCCTCGGCCAGCGGCTCGGGCACGCCCTGGCTGGCAAACCAGCGGTAGTGGCCATCGGCCCCGCGCAGCCGGAACTCGTAGCTCCAGGCGCGGCCCTGGGTCAGGGCCGCGCCGTATTCCTGGGCTACGGCGGGCAGGTCGTCGGGGTGAATAAGCGCGGGCCAGGCCTCGGAGATGGGCGTGTCGGGCACCATGCCGGTGTAGGCATACCACTGCGGACTGATGTAGAGCACCTCTCCGCCCTGCTCGACGATAAAGGTGGTGCTGGGCAGGCTCTCGGTGACGCGGCGTAGGCGCTGGGCCGTGGCCTGGGCTTCGGCCTGGGCGGCCTGGGCGGCTTGGGTGCGCTCGGCCACGCGCGTTTCCAGCTCCTGATTGAGCTGCTCGACCTCGCGGCGGGCCCGCACCTGCGGGCTGACGTCGTAGGAAAAATCCAGCACGCCGGTAATCTGATTTTGGGCGTCGCGCAACGGGTGCAGGTAGAGGTTGATGAAGCGCTGCTCCAGCTCGCCGGTGCCCTGGAAGTCAAACCAGCCCTCCATTTCGTGGGCGTAGTACGGCTCCCCGGTCTGGTACACCCTATTAAACAAGGGCACCACGCCCAGGGCGTCGGCCTCCGGAGTGCCTTCGCGCAGCGTCCGCCCCCGGAAGCTGCGGTGCGGAAACAGGCCCTGGTAGGCCGTGTTGACGAGCTGGTAAATGTGCTCGGGGCCCTGATAGACGGCCACGTAGGCGGGCAGCTGCATCAGCACCTCCTCGAAGCGCTGGCGCTGGGCCTCGGCCTCGGCGCGGGCCTGCTGCTCGCGGGCCTGGCTTTCGCGCAGGGCGGTTTCCACGGCCGTGCGCGGCTGGTCGGCCGTGTCGGTGAAGCTCACCAGCAGCAGCTCGCCGCAGGGCTGGCCCGCGAGCTGAAAGTAGTTGTCGAGGCCGTCGTGCTGGTAGTTCACGTCGTAGCGGCCGGGCTGCCCCGACAGGTACGTGTCGCGGTAGAAGGCGAAGATGCCGGTTTCTATCGTGTTCGGATACAGGGTCAGAAACGACTCGGCGGGGCACTCGGGCAGTTGCAGCATGCGCTGGGCGGCCGGGTTCAGG
>CAXUEM010000450.1:0-1414 GCA_964249885.1 uncultured Hymenobacter sp.
CGCCCCGCGGCCCGGCCCGATGAGGCCGCCCAGGCGTACCACCGTGCTCTGCCACTGCCCGTAGCGCGGCACGAAGTGGCCTTCGGCGCGCAGCACATCGGAGGCCGCGTCGCGGGTGCTCAGGGCGTCGGCTTCGCGCATGAGGCGGGGCTGGTCGGGGTACACGTTGGTCGAGGACACGAACAGCACCTGCCCGACGCCGGCCGCCGCCACGGCCCGGTGCACTGGGCGCAGCAGGGTGGGGTAGGTGCCGGCCGCCGCCGCCCGGGGCGGCACATTCAGAATGAGCGTACTGGCGCCGGCCAGCACCTCGCCCAGGGTTCGTTCGTCGGCGGAACTGAAGTCGGCCCCCAGCCGCAGCAGGTGGGGCCGGATACCGGCCGCCGCCAGCACGGCCAGTTGCTCGGGGGTGGTGGTGGTGCCCGCCACCGGGTGGCCGGCTTGCACCAGCGCCCGCGCCAGGGGCAGCCCCAGCCATCCGCAACCCAGCACGGCAACCGCGCCCGGGGCGGCCGAGGTAGAACGAGCAGATGCGAAAGCGGGAGTCATGCGGAAGGGGCTGCGGGGATAAGCAGGCAAAGGTGAGTCTAAAATAAATTAAAACATATATTTTCCGGGTTTACGCCGAGTTCGTTCGGGCCTAGGGCGGCTGCGGGCAACGCCCGGGCCTGTACCTTCGCCCCGGCCGGGGCGCCGGCCGGCTTTTCGGCTGCTATTTCTCCTTTTTCCCAGCTCTTCTTCTCCACCCTGATGAACGCCGCTCCCTACACCCAGCCCATGCTCCGCGACAATGCCCTGCGGGGCAAAACCATTATCGTGACCGGCGGCGGCACCGGCCTGGGCCGGGCCATGACGACCTACTTCCTGCAGCTCGGCGCCAACGTCACCATTACCAGCCGCAAGCTGGACGTGCTGGAAACCACGGCCGCCGAGCTGCGCGCCCAAACCGGCGGCCGGGTGCTGGCCGTGGCCTGCGACGTGCGCAAGTACCAGGAGATAGAAGCCATGCTGGAGCAAACCATCGCGGAATTTGGCGGCGTGGATGTGCTGCTCAACAACGCGGCCGGCAACTTCATCAGCCCGACTGAGCGCCTGAGCCACAAGGGCTTTGATGTTATCGTGGACATCGTGCTGCGCGGCACCTACAACTGCACCCTGGCCGTGGGCAAGCGCTGGATTCAGGATAAAAGGCCCGGCACCATCCTTAACATCGTGACGACCTACGCCTCCGTGGGCTCGGCCTTTGTGGTGCCCTCGGCAGCGGCCAAGGCGGGCGTGCTGGCCATGACCCGCTCCTTGGCCGTGGAGTGGGCCAAGTACGGCATCCGCTCCAACGCCATTGCTCCCGGGCCTTTTCCCACCGAAGGCGCCTGGAGCCGGCTCTTCCCCGAGCCGCTGGCCTCCAAGCTCGACC
>CAXUEM010000450.1:1424-2346 GCA_964249885.1 uncultured Hymenobacter sp.
GCGTAGGGCAGTACCAGGAGTTGGCCAACCTGGCGGCTTATCTGGTGTCAGACTTCTCGGCTTATGTAAACGGCGAGGTCGTGACCATCGACGGCGGCGAGTGGCTCAACGGCGCGGGCGAGTTCAACAAGCTCGAAATCCTGACCCCCGACATGTGGGACATGATAGAGAAAACCATGCGCCGCTAGACCGCCGATTCAAACGGCTCGACGGATTGCCAACCGCGTGGCGGCGTCATCTGCGTCATCCGCTCAACTCCGTCTGAATCTGCTGTCTAGAAATTGTAGCCCTTGAAGTCCGTGGTGAATTCCTCGGCCGGGATGGGCTGGTTGGCGACAACGTCGAAGAACTCAAATTTCTCGAACAGTCCCTTGTCGTCCAGCACCTGGATGAGCATGGGCAGGTAGGTTTTGGGGTCGACGCAGACGGTGGTGCGGCGGCCGTAGGCGTTGGGCACCTGCAGCACCTTGCCCTCCGCAATTGTCGCCCCCGGACTCAGGCCGTTGCGCTCCATGATGCGAAACTCGCCGCAGCCAAACCGGTCGGCCACGGTGCTCAGCGTCTCGTTGCGGCCGGCCTTGTAGCTCACGTACTTAAACTGCGGAAAGTCGGAGCGCAGCACGTGGCAGGTGCGGCCCTGCAGGGTACTGTCGCCGACGTAGCGAAACGAGCGGCTGAAGCCGTGGTCCTGGCGCAGCCCCGTGGTGCGCAGCAAGTCGGAGATGGTGCCGAAACCGGCCTGCAGGGCCGTGTGGTGCTGGTTGCGGCGCATCAGCGAGCCGTTGGGGTCCAGGCTCAGCGTCACGTACGGAAAGCTGGCCGGGTACACCCAAGCATCGCCGTCGTTCTGGCCCGTCACCCACAGCACCTCAATGTTCTTATGATTCTTAATGTAAACCCGCAAAGGTTTGAACGCCAGCTT
>CAXUEM010000450.1:2356-2811 GCA_964249885.1 uncultured Hymenobacter sp.
TCTTCGAGCTGGCCTGGTTGACTTTGCCGCCCACGCGCTCCTGGGCCTTCACGGAGCAGCGCAAATAGCGCAGGCTCTCGATGGCGGCGCTCAGGCGGGAAATCAGCAGCTCGGTGGTGACGGGCGGCGCGGCGCCGGCCGCTGGTGCCAGCGCCAAGCCGCCGACTACCAGCCCCACCACGCCCAGCCAAGCTCCCAAACCACAACGGGCAAACAACGAACGCATAAAGCAGATACTACGGGCGAGAATAGGGAAGGATGGATAACGGGGCGGCCCTGCCCAGTAAACGTGCCAAACTAGTTCAGGCTGATGCGCGGAAACCGCGAGGCCGCGGAGTCGAAAATAAACAGCTCGTCGATTTCTACACTGCGCAAAAACGTGTAGAGCGGAAACTGCTCGACCACGGCGCGCACGGCGGCGGCATCGGTGCCGTTCATCGTCACCCAGCCGCGGC
>CAXUEM010000451.1:0-1292 GCA_964249885.1 uncultured Hymenobacter sp.
GGTAGACTTCGCCCTGCGCCGCTCACGCCTCATCGTTCTCTCGCAGCTCAACCCGCGGTTTTTGGTCTATACCCATATCGGCATCAACAACCAGACGGCCGTGAGCGGGGGCGTGAACCCAACCGTGGACGGCAAAAAGCCCCAGCTCTTCGTGCACGAGGCGGTGGTGGAATACAAGGTGAACCAGTACGCCAGCCTGGGCGCGGGCATGCACTATCAGAACGGCCTCTCGCGCATGACGCGCTCCAGTACCGTCAATTTCTTGACCCTGGACGCGCCCCTGACCAACTGGCCCACCATCGAGGCCATCGACCAGTTTGTGCGCGGCATCGGAGTGTACGCCAAGGGCCGCATCAGCAAGCTCGACTACGTGTTCAGCGTCAACGAGTCGTTTCTGACGAACCAGGGCAATGCGTTCAGCTCGGCCGCCGGGCTGGGCGTCACCAGTACCAGCACCGGCTCCAATACGGGCCGCAACGTGGCCGAGTACAACCCGCAGGGCACCAAGCACATCTACCAGGGCTACCTGAGCTGGGAGTTTTTCGACCAGGAGTCCAACCTGCTGCCCTTCAACGTGGGCACTTACCTGGGCACCAAGCGCGTGTTCAACCTCGGCGGCGGCTTTTTCTATAATGCCGACGGCATGGTGTCGCGGCCCACGACCAGCGTGCTAACGGCGGCCGAGACGGCCGCGGCTACCACGGCCGGCATTTCGTCCTACAACAACGCGGCCAATGGGGTACGCACCCACGACATCGGCCTGTGGTCGCTGGATGCGTTTTTCGACACGCCCATTAACAAGGAAGCCGGCACGGCCTTTACCGCCTACGCCGTGTACTACAACTTCGACATGGGCCCCAATCACACCCGCTTCATCGGGGCCTCAAACCCCGGCTACGGCACCGATGCGCGCCGTGGCAATGCCGTGCCGCACTCCGGCACCGGCCACGTGGGCTTCGTCGAAACCGGCTACCTGCTGCCCAAAAACCTGCTCGGGCCGAAAGTGCGGGTGCAGCCCTACGCCTCCTACCTGCTGGGGGCCTACGATGGCCTGGTGAAAGCCAACGGCGAGCAGCAGAACGTCAACATCTTCGACGGCGGGGCCAACTTCTACCTCGACGGCCACAACGCCAAGTTCACGCTCAACTACCGCGCCCGGCCTGACTTTACGCTGCCCGCCGGGACGGCCGCCAGCGTCACGGCGCCCAACAGCGTCCGGTACCGCCCCGAAATCACCTTGCAGACCCAGGTTTTCCTGTAAACCCGGCCCCGGTTCCCGCGCATTCGCCTTC
>CAXUEM010000451.1:1302-2801 GCA_964249885.1 uncultured Hymenobacter sp.
AGCTTAAGCTTATGCAACCCAGCATCAACCCAACTTACGCGGGTGGGCCCGGCCCTACGACGGCCGCCACCGAGGTGCACGACAACAACGCGACCTCGAAAAGCAAAATCTGGCAGGTGATTACGGCCTCCTCGGTGGGCACGGTCATCGAGTGGTACGACTTCTACATTTTCGGTTTGCTGGCCACCATCATCGGCCCCGTGCTGTTTGGCTCCAAGGGCAAGATTGAGGACACCCTGCTGGGGGCGCTGGCCGTGTTCGGGGCGGGCTTTCTGGTGCGGCCGTTCGGGGCCGTATTCTTCGGCCGCATCGGCGACATGATAGGCCGCAAGTACACGTTTCTGGTAACCTTGCTGCTCATGGGCGGCGCCACGTTCATCACCGGCCTCGTGCCGGGCTACGACAGCATCGGGCTGGCGGCGCCGGCCATCGTGGTGGTGCTGCGCCTGCTGCAGGGCCTGGCCCTGGGCGGCGAGTACGGCGGCGCCACCACCTACGTGGCCGAGTATTCGCCCGACCACAAGCGCGGCTACTACACGTCCTTTATTCAGATTACGGCCACGGCCGGCCTGTTTCTGGCCGTTATCGTGATTCTGGTCACCCGCAAGATACTCGGCGAGGATGCGTTCAAGGAGTGGGGCTGGCGCGTGCCGTTCCTGCTCTCGGGCCTGCTCATCATTGCTTCCTACTACATCCGCCGCAAGCTGCACGAGTCGCCGCTGTTTGCCAAGGCCAAGGCCGAGGGCAAAACTTCCACCAATCCGCTCCGCGAGTCGTTTGTGAACCCCGTGAACCGCCGGCTGGTGCTCATTGCCCTGTTCGGCGCCACCATGGGCCAGGGCGTGGTCTGGTACACGGGGCAGTTCTACGCCTACTCGTTTATGCTCTCGACCTTGAAAATGAGCATCGTGGACGGCGGCACGGTGCTCTGCGCGGCGCTGGCCCTGGCCACCCCGTTCTTCGTGTACTTCGGCTCGCTCTCTGACCGCATCGGGCGCAAGCGCATCATCATGACCGGCCTGCTGTGCGGGGCCTTGTTCACGGCCCCTATCTTCTACGGCATCAAGGCCTTTGCCGGCCCACTCACGGAGAAGACCGCCGCTATTCCCGCCACCGTCGATGCCGCCGGCAACGCCGTGGCCGCCGTGCCGGCCGTCATGCAGTCGGCCTCGCCGCAGCTGCTGCCCCTGATTGCGCTCGTGTTCTGCCTCGTGCTGTTCGTGACCATGGCCTACGGCCCCATTGCGGCCTACCTGGTCGAGCTGTTTCCGACCAAGGTGCGCTACACCTCGCTCTCGTTGCCTTACCACATCGGCAACGGCGTGTTCGGCGGCTTCGTGCCCTACATTGCCACCTCGCTCACGGTATGGGCCGCCGCGCAGCAGGCCGGCACCTTCGCCAAGGATTACAGCAGTTTCTTCGGCCTCATCTACCCGATTACCATTGCCCTGCTGTGCTTTTTCATTGGCTCGGCCCTCATGAAAGACGTGCGCAACGTC
>CAXUEM010000452.1:0-2800 GCA_964249885.1 uncultured Hymenobacter sp.
GAATAGCAAGGTAAAAATTCATAACAAGAAAAATAAAAAAGCGAGGGAAAATTTATAAGAGAAAGGATTCTTCGCTGGGCTGGGCGTCCAGCGCCCGCTGGATTTCGGCGTCGGTGGCGCGCAGCAGGCCGTCGGCAAGGTTGGCCTGCCCGGCGGCGGTCAGGTCGGCCAGGTCGGCGGCCTGCACGTTGGCCTCGCTCGTGAGCAGGTAAGAAATCAGCTCGGAGTGCGGTACGGCATCGAGCGTCGCCAGCATGGCTTGGCTGGAGCCAGCAGGGGGGGCACTCAGCCAGAACGAGCCCGCAAAGCCCGCCAGCAGAACCGCTGAGGCTAGGCCCGTGCGCCAGGCCGGCGGCAAAGCCAGTAGCCAGCGCCAGCCGGCGGCCGTTGCCCGAGCCTCGGGCGGCGGCAGACGGTCCATCACGCGGCGGGGCAGCTGCTCGAAGTAGCCAGCCGGGGGAGCTGAGAGCAGGGACTCGGCGCGGCGCGGGTGCTGGGCTAGGCGGAAAGCGGGTTTCATGGCGGTTGGATAGTGAATAAAGGGCGGCGTTTAACGGGCCGCGAAATAAGAGTTACTCGGTGGTGTGGCGGGTCACGTAGTCTTCCACCTTTTTCACGGCGTGGTGGTAGCTGGCCTTGAGGGCGCCCACGCTCGTGCCGGTTACCTCGGCCATCTGCTCGTAGGGCATCTCGTCGTAGTAGCGCAGGTTGAAAACCAGGCGCTGCTTGTCGGGCAGCGTGAGAATGGCTTTTTGCAGCGTCAGTTCGATTTCGTCGCCGGCCAGCAGGGGGTCGGCCTCGATTTTCTGGGCCAGCTCGGCGCCCACGTCAGTGAGCGGCAGCAGAAACTTGCGGCGCTTGGAGCCCAGAAAGCGCAGGCACTCATTCGTAGCAATGCGATAAATCCAGGTGAAGAGCTGGGCGTCCTGACGGAAGTTCTCCAGGTGCTTCCAGACCTTGATGAATACGTCCTGGGTGAGGTCGTCGGCGTCGTCGTGGTCTACCACCATCTTGCGCACGTGCCAGTACACCTTCTGCTGGTACTTGCGCACGAGTTGATTGAACGCCAGGTTGCGGCTGGCGGGGTCCTGGAACTTGAGCAGGATGTCGTGGTCTTCCAAGCGGGGCGGGATTTCGGGCGGTTGGAATCAGGCAACCGACGAGGGTTTAATGCAATAAAAAAACCGGCCTTGTTTCCAAAGCCGGTTTTCATAGCACAAACAAGTCTCAGGTGGGGCCGTCTAATTGGCCAGTCACACCTCTGAGCAGCCTTCTTCCTGATTTTGATTAGCGGGCTACCGCCGCCGCGCCATCACGCGCTGCACGGCGGCCACAATATCGGTTTCCAGCAGGCCGTATTTGGCCATGAGCTGGTCGGGGGTGGCGCTTTCGCCGAAGGAGTCGTTCACGGCTACCATTTCCAGGGGCAGGGGCTCCTCGCGGGCCAGCAGCTGGGCGATGGAGTCACCGAGGCCGCCGTTCATCTGGTGCTCTTCGGCCGACACCACGCAGCGGGTTTTGCGGGCCGAGGCTAGGATGGCTTCGCTGTCCAGCGGCTTGATGGTGTGGATGTTGATGATTTCGGCGTTGATGCCTTTCTCAGCGAGCAGCTTGCCGGCCAGAATGGCTTTCCAGACCAGGTGGCCGGTGGCGAAGATGCTCACGTCGGTGCCTTCGTTGAGCAGCAGGGCCTTGCCGATTTCAAAGGGCAAGTCGGCCGAGAAGTTGGGCACCACGGGGCGGCCGAAGCGCAGGTACACGGGGCCCTCGTAGTCAGCAATGGCGATGGTGGCCTTTTTGGTCTGGCTGTAGTCGCAGGGATTGATGACGGTCATGCCAGGCAGCATCTTCATCAGGCCCAGGTCTTCCAGAATCTGGTGGGTGGCGCCGTCTTCGCCCAGGGTGAGGCCGGCGTGGGAGGCGCAGATTTTCACATTCTTGCCCGAGTAGGCAATGCTCTGCCGAATCTGGTCGTAGACGCGGCCGGTGCTGAAGTTGGCGAACGTGCCGGTGAAGGGAATCTTGCCGCCGATGGTCATGCCGGCCGCCACGCTCATCATGTTGGCCTCGGCAATGCCGACCTGGAAAAACCGCTCGGGGAAGTCTTTCTTGAAGGCGTCCATCTTGAGCGAGCCGGTGAGGTCGGCGCAGAGGGCCACCACCTCGGGGTGGGTCTGGCCCAGTTCGTGCAGGCCGGCGCCGAAGCCGCTACGGGTGTCCTTGGAGTCAGCGTAGGGAAAGTCTTTCATAAAAAAGAAGAGAGTAAGGCGGTCAAAACTCCCCTCCTTTTTTAAGGAGGGGACGTTGCCGCGCAGCGGCAACTGGGGTGGTGCGCGTCGCTGAACGAAGTTCAGCCCACCTTGAAATGAGATATAATGTGCTGCAAAACGCTGTCTAAATCCGACCAGATTAATTTGTTTTCAAACCGCAGCACCCGAATGCCTAAAGTATTGAGATATGCGGTGCGCGTGGCATCATGCAGGTTGCCGGAGGCAGTGAAGTGGCTGACACCATCGAGTTCAATTGCCAACCGTTCCTCCGGGCAGTAGAAGTCCAGCATGTATGCCCCAACACTGTGCTGGCGGCGGAATTTGTGGCCGGCAAGCTGGCCATTTTTTAGCGCCGCCCGCAATTTGGCTTCGGCGGGGGTGAGGTTACTACGCAGGGCGCGGCGGGTGTCTTTTTGGGAAAGCAGGTTGTGGTAAGCGGGCATAGCTTCCGATTGTTCGGGTATCGTTCAACGAGTGCACCACCCCAGTTTCAGCTAAAGCTGAAACGTCCCCTCCTTAAAAAAGGAGGG
>CAXUEM010000453.1:0-2792 GCA_964249885.1 uncultured Hymenobacter sp.
GCGAAAAGCAGGTGCAGAACATTGCCAGCACCGAAAGCTACGGCGTGGGCGTGCGCGTCATTGCCAACGGCACCTGGGGCTTTGCCTCGACCAACTCCGTCACCGAAGCCGGCATTGCCAAAGCGGCGCAGCTGGCCGTGCAGATTGCCAAGGCCAACTCCAAAGTCCAGAAAGAGCAGGTGAAGCTGGCCCCGCAGAAAGGCTACGGCGAAGTAAACTGGAAAACGCCCATTCAGCAGAACGCCTTCGAGGTGCCCATCAAGGACAAGGTAGACCTGCTGCTGAGTGCGAATGCCAAGGCCCTGGACCTGGGCGTGTCGTTTATTAACTCGGTCTTGTTTCAGGTAAACGAGCAGAAGTATTTCGCCTCCACCGACGGCTCCTACATCGACCAAGACATCCACCGGATTTACCCCACCTTCGGCGTCACGGCCATTGACCGCACCTCGGGCAAATTTCGCTCGCGGCAGGCCATGAGCTCGCCCATGGGCCTGGGCTACGAGTACCTCTCGCCCAAGGCCGCCGACAAGGTGGCCGGCCCGGCCGGCTCCGACATCATCGGCTACAAGAACTCCTACGACATGCTGGAAGACGTGGCCCTGGCCGCCAAGCAGGTCAAGCAGAAGCTCACGGCCAAATCTGTGACCCCGGGCAAGTACGACCTCGTGCTCGACCCGCACCACCTGGGCCTGACCATCCACGAAAGCGTAGGCCACCCCACCGAATTGGACCGCGTGATGGGCTACGAGGCCAATTTTGCCGGTACCTCCTTCGCCACGCTGGAGTGGCGGGCCAAGAAGCTGCCCTACGGCTCGAAAATCGTCAACATCGTGGCCGACAAAACCCAGGCCACCTCGCTCGGCGCGGTGGGCTACGACGACGAGGGCGTGAAAACCAAGCGCTGGGACATCATCAAAGACGGCATGCTCGTCGATTACCAAAAGACCCGCGACCAGGCCCACCGCGTGGGCCAGAACGAGTCGGACGGCTGCTCTTACTCGCAGTCGTGGCAGGACGTGCAGTTCCAGCGCATGCCCAACGTGAGTTTGCAGCCGGGCAAGCAGAAGCTGAGCGTCGATGAGCTGATTAAGAACGTAGACAAGGGCATCTACATCGCCGGCAACGGCTCCTTTTCCATCGACCAGCAGCGCTACAACTTCCAGTTCGGCGGGCAGGTGTTCTACGCCATCGAGAAAGGCAAAATCACGGAGATGCTGGAAGACGTGGCCTACCAGGCCAACACCCAGGAGTTCTGGAACTCCTGCTCGGCCATCTGCGACGAGTCGGACTACCGCCTGTTCGGCGCTTTCAACGACGGCAAGGGCCAGCCCTCGCAAAGCTCGGCCGTGAGCCACGGCTCGCCGACTACGCGCTTCAACGGCGTGACGGTCATTAACACGGCCCGCAAAATCGGCTAGGCAGCCCGGCCTGATTTAAAACAACGCAACAGCAAATTATCATGGCTATTTTATCTAAAGACGAAGCGCAGACCATCCTGAAAAAAGTGCTGAGCTTCAGCACGGCCGACGAGTGCGAGGCCACGCTCAACGGCAGCCTGGGCGGCAACGTGCGCTCGGCGCGCAACTCCATCAGCACCGCCGGCGCGTCGGATAATGTATCATTGGCCGTCGAGTCGCGCTTTGGCAAACGCAGCGGCGTGGCGACCTGCAACGAGTTTGACGACGCGACCTTGCGGCGCTGCGTGCAGCGGGCCGAGGAAATTGCCCGCCTCGCGCCAGAGTCGCCAGAGTACATGCCCCTGCTGGGCCCCCAGCAGTACCTTGATGGCAGCCGCGCCTTTGCCGCTTCCACCGCCGCCATCACGCCCGACTACCGGGCCAAGCAGATTGGGGCCAGCATGGCTTTGTGTGACCAGCGCAAGCTGTCCTCGGCCGGCTACCTGGACGATTCGGCGGGCTTCGTGGCGCACCGCAACTCCAAGGGCCGCGAGGCTTACCAGCAGTACGCCGGCGTCAATTTCTCGGTCACGGTGCGCACGCCCGACGGCACCGGCTCGGGCTACGCCGCCGCCGACTACACCGACGCCAGCAAGTTTGACGCCGCCCGCCTGACCAAAATCGCCGCCGATAAGGCCGCTTCCTCGGTGAAGGCCCGGGCCCTGGAGCCGGGCAAGTATACCGTCATTCTGGAGCCCAACGCCCTGCTCTCCAACGTGGACGCCTCCCTGCTGGGTGCGCTCATGCAGAGCCTCGACGCCCGCAACGCCGACGAGGGCCGCTCCTTCCTGAGCAAGAAAGGCGGCGGCAACAAGAAGGGCGAAAAGCTCTTCGACGAGCGGGTTACCATCTACTCCGACCCGCTGAACGCCGACATCGGCTCCCTGACGTTTGCCGGCGACGGCCGCCCGCAGCAGCGCACCACCTGGATAGAAAAAGGCGTGGTCAAAAATCTGTACTCCAGCCGTTTCTGGGCCCAGAAGGCCGGCATCCCCGACCTGCCCCGGCCCAACGGCTGGATTATGGAAGGCGGCACGCAGACCACGGCCGACCTGATTAAGGGCACCGCCGAGGGCATCCTGGTCACGCGCCTGTGGTACATCCGCCCCGTGGACCCGCAGACGCTGCTCTTCACCGGGCTGACCCGGGACGGTACGTTCTACATTGAGAATGGGGCCATCAAGTTTCCGGTCAAAAACTTCCGCTTCAACGAGAGCCCCGTCATCATGCTCAACAACCTCGAAGCCATCGGCAAGCCCGTGCGCCTGAGCGGCAACCTAGTGCCCCCGCTCAAAATCCGGGACTTCACCTTCACCAGCCTCTCGGACGCGGTGT
>CAXUEM010000454.1:0-406 GCA_964249885.1 uncultured Hymenobacter sp.
TGCCGCGGCTGCTACTGGTGCTGGCCGTGGCGGCCGGCGAGCAGCTTTCGGCTCCGGCCCTGCTGGCCCTGCTGGCCTTTACCAGCTGGCCCGGCCCGGCCCGGCTGGTGCGCGCCGAAGTGCGCCGGGTGCAGGTGCAGCCCTTCGTGGAAGCAGCGCGGAGCCTGGGCCTGCCGCCCGGCCGCATCTGGTGGCGCCACGTGCTGCCGCTGGCCCTGCGCCCCTTGCGAACCAGTCTGCCGCTGAGCCTGGCCGGCCTTATCGGGCTGGAAAGCACGCTCTCGTTTCTGGGCGTGGGGCTGGGCCCCGAGCAAGCCAGCTGGGGCCGGCTGCTGAGCGCCGCCCGCCTCGATGTGACGGCCTGGTGGACGGCCGCTTTTCCCACGGCCGTGCTGGCCCTGACCAT
>CAXUEM010000454.1:416-2766 GCA_964249885.1 uncultured Hymenobacter sp.
CCGCTGAGCCGCTGGTGCCGCGGGCCAGAGCCTGTCAGTGGGCCGCACAGCTAAGCTGGCAGTTGCGTATTAGCTTGCCGTGTCTACCAGTCGCTCTCATGATGCCATTCTCTCCATCCCTGCGCGCCGCCCTGCTGGCCCTGAGCTTGGCCGCGCCCCTCGCCACGCTGGCCCAAACCAACCTCAAATCAGTTTCTAAACCCCGGCCCGCCGCCAACGCCCTTTCGGCCCTGCGCGAAGCCGACCTGCGCCGCGACCTGCTGGCCCTGGGCGGCGACCGGTACCGCGGCCGCGAGGGCGGCACCCTCGACGAGCTGAAAGCCTCCGCCTGGCTGGCCGAGCAGATTCGGGGTATCGGCCTGGAGCCGGCCGGCGACGATGGCACTTACTTCCAGTGGTTTCACTTGCAGCGCACCCGCCTCAGCAAAGCCAGCCGGGTCAGCCTGGGCGGGCAGCCGCTGCGGCTGAACGTGGACGGCGCCGTGGTGGCGCCCACCAACGCGAGCGTGGCGGCTCCACTCGTGTTTGTGGGCACCGGCACGGCGGCCGAAATCAGTAAAACGGACGTGAAAGGCAAGGCCGTGGCCCTGCAGTTTTCGGGCGCCCCCACCGACGGCATCAGTTACCGGCGCTACTTGTTCGGCAAGCTCAATACGCAGTCGGCCGAGCTGGTGAAGGCCGGCGCGGTGGCGGTCATCTTCGTCTCCGACGGGCCCGCGCAGGCCATTTACGACCACTGGAGCCACATTTATGAGCGCGGGCGCTTCGGGCTGCCCGGCGACGCGGCCGTGGCCGTGACGAGCCAGGCGCCGGTGCTCTGGCTCCCCCTAAGCCAGCTGAGCCGGGTGCAGCAGGCGGGCCAGCAGTTCGTGGCCGAGCTGAAGGTGGAAAGCTTTCAATACCCGTCGGTGAACATCGTGGCCCGCGCGCCCGGCACGGATGCGCAGCTGAAAAAGGAGCACGTGCTCTACAGTACCCACCAGGACCACGACGGGGTGCGCGCGCCCGTCGCGGGCGACTCCATCTACAATGGCGCCGACGACAACGCCACCGGCTGCGCCGCCCTGCTGGCCATCATGCGGGCCTTTAAGCAGCAGCCGGGCCGCCGCTCGGCGCTGTTTGTGTATCACGGCGCCGAGGAGCGCGGCCTGCTGGGCTCGCGCTATTACTCCAACAAGCCCACGGTGCCGCCGGGCTCCATTGTGGCCGTGCTCAACGCCGAGATGATGGGCCGCAACGCCCCCGACTCGGCGGCCCTGCTGGGCTCGACTCCGCCCCACCGCAACTCCCTGGATTTAGTAAATCTGGCCCTGGCCGCCAACCAGGCCGGCCCGAAGTTCAAGCTCGACACCGAATGGGACAAGGCCACCCACCCCGAGGGCTGGTACTTCCGCTCTGACCACCTGCCCTACGCCCGCCTGGGCATCCCGGCCGTGATGTATACCTCCCTGCTGCACGTGGACTACCACACACCGAAAGACGAGCCCGCCCGCATCAACTACCCCAAGCTGCTGAACATGACTCGCTGGATGTATCTCACCGGCTGGGCCGTGGCCAACCGGACCCAGCCGCCGGCCCGGGAGCCGGGCTTCAAGCTGGAGCGGTGAGGATTTGACTTACTAAGACATGAGACGTTAGACATGAGACATGAGACATGAGAAGTGTTCTGATAACACTCGGACTACCCCCTGCTGGCTCGTGCTAAAGGCTGCTTTCGCCTGCTTTCTCATGTCTAACGTCTCATGTCTTCGTAATCAAATAGCTACGCCGCCGCGTTGAAATGCTGGTCCAACACTTGCCGCACCTTGTCCGGGCTCAGGGGCTTGCTCAGGAAGCCGGCCACGGGCAGGGTTTCGAGGCGCTGCAAGTCCTGGGAGTGCACTGAGGTGGTGAGCATGACGACGACAATGGCCCGGCGCCGGAACAGAGGCAGCTGCTGGTAGGCTTCGAGAAAGTCAAAGCCATTCATCAGGGGCATGTTCACGTCGAGGAAAATCAGGGCCGGGCAGCTGGGGCCGGGCGCGGCCTCGGGGCATTCCTGGGCCAGCACCTGCAGGGCTGCGTGGCCGTTGAGGGCCACGAGCACCTGCTCGGTGACGGCCAGCTTTTCGAGCAGCTTGCGGTTGAGGTAGTTCGTGGTCGGGTCGTCGTCGACGAGCAGGGTACAGCGGACGGGGGCGGACATACAGCGGAAAAACAAACGCGGCGGCGGCACTATAGCCGCCGCTTACAGCGGCAGGTATACGGTGAAAGTCGAACCTTCGCCGAGTTTACTTTCAACGGCAATCCGGCCGCCCGCGTTTTCGACCAGGCGCCGGACCATGTACAGGCCCACGCCCGAGCCCTCGAC
>CAXUEM010000455.1:0-577 GCA_964249885.1 uncultured Hymenobacter sp.
TCCGTGAGCAGCAGCACCGAGTCGGGGTCGTGGCCGGCGGGCGGGGCGGGCTGTCCGTGCTGGGCCAGCCGGGCGCGGGCGGCCTCGCTCTGCAGGGCCGCAAACTGAAACCGCTGCGCGGCATCGTGGCGAATGATGAACTGCACGAAGCCGTGGCAGAGGTTGCAGACGCCGTCGAAGAGGATAAGGTCGGGGGGCATGGGGCGGGGCAAAATAAAACCGGAAACCAGCGGCCGGCGCGCAGGAGGCCGCGTAAACCAAGAGCAGCCAGCCAAAACCCGGCGGCGGACCGGGCGCCAGCGCGGAAATGCGACCCGGCGCGCAACTCTTTACCAAACAAACGTAGAACCAGCTACCGGCGGCCGGGTTGCGCCGCCGGAGGTATTCGCCCGTTTTCATCGAAATCCCACTCCGTTTCCTTTCGCTACCATGCAAAAAACCACTTCCCTGCTCGGCGCCCTGGCCCTGAGCACCACCCTGCTGCTGAGCAGCTGCGGCAACGCCGGCGAAACCGGCTCCGGCGAGGGCCGCGCCGCCGAGAACGGCAATATGTCGAGCCCCGCCAGCTCGCTCAATA
>CAXUEM010000455.1:587-2263 GCA_964249885.1 uncultured Hymenobacter sp.
GCACCAGCACCGACCCGCTCGACGCGGCCGGCAAGCGCAACGAAACCAACTCCAGCACCCCCGGCGACGTGGGCGCCGACGCCAGCGGCACCCGCACCACCACCGTGAGCGGCGCCGGCACCACCAGCAGCACCGGCATGCAAACCGCTCCGGGCGACAAAGGCAGCACCACCGGCAACTCCGACGGCCTCGGCGGCGCCGGCAAGGGCCAGACCGGCACCAACCCCGGCGAGGGCAAAGGCCAGTCGCAGTAGGTTTTAGAGCTCAGAGCTCAGAGCCTAGAACTGAGAAAGCAAGCATTGCGGTAAGCCAGCAGGGGGTAGCTGAATAGTTCTAAGCTCGGCACTGGTAACATGGCGCCGATGCGGCCGTACCTGCTTTCACCCATTGGCCGGGCAGCGCGCTAAGTGCGTGCTCAAGTCACCCGCAGTTTCGGCAGCGGTTTTTGCACCGGCCTGTCTTCGCGCTTTCATTCTTTCACCTAACTGACCAAACATGCTTTCCAACTCCGAAACCCGGGCCTCGACCGCCGACCTGATGCCGGTGGCGCCGGGCCTGCACGGGCTGCGCGACGTGTTCGCCAACCTCTACTACGCCGCCACTACTACGCCCGGCCTGGGCGAAACCTCGCCGAGCCAGGGCGCGCCCTGGGTGCTGATTGATGCCGGCCTGCCCGGTTCGGCCGGCAAGATTAAAAAGCACGCCGAGGAGCTGTTCGGGCCCAATAACCCGCCGCAGAGCATCGTGCTCACCCACGGCCACTTCGACCACGTGGGCGCCCTGCACGGCCTGCTCGAAGCCTACCCCGGCGTGACGGTGTACGCCCACCCGCTGGAGCTGCCCTACCTCACGGGCGTGTCGGCCTACCCGCCGCCCGACCCCACCGTGGGCGGCGGCATGATGGCCTACCTCTCGTTCAGCTACCCCAAGCAGCCCTACGACTTCAAGCCCCAGGTGCAGGCGCTGCCCGCCGACGGCTCGGTGCCCGGCCTGCCCAGCTGGAGCTGGGTGCACACGCCGGGCCACACCTTCGGCCACGTTTCATTCTTCCGGCAGGCCGACAAGGTGCTGGTGGTCGGCGACGCCTTCACCACAGTGGAGCAGGAGTCGGGCTGGGCGGTGTACACGCAGAAGCAGTTGGTACACGGCCCGCCCGCCTACTTCACCCCCGACTGGGACGCCGCCCGCGACTCGGTGCGCAAGCTGGCTGCCCTGCGCCCGGAGGTGGCCGCCACCGGCCACGGCATTGCCATGCACGGCGAGGAGCTGCGCCAGCAGCTGGCCGACTTGGCCGGCGACTTCGACACCGTGGCCCGCCCCAAGCGGGGCCGCTACGCTATGACACCCGCCACCGCCGACGCCGGCGGGGTGCGCTCTATTCCGCCGCCGCTGGTGAGCCCGCTGGTCAAAAGCTTGGCCGTGGCCGGCGCCCTGGGCTCGTTCATTGCCATCGTGGCCAGCACGGGCGGCAAAAAGAAGAAGAAAAAGAAAGACGGCCGCAAGTCCGGCCCCAGCGCGCCGCGCACTTCGGCCCGCTATCAGGCCGCGCCCAGCGCCCGCTTCGAGCAATTCGATGAGGACGGCTACTTCGGCCACATGGAGGACGAAACCCACGACGGCGGGCAGTACGCCGACTCGCGGAGCGGCCGCCGCGGGCCCGATATGACGCCCCGCCG
>CAXUEM010000455.1:2273-2758 GCA_964249885.1 uncultured Hymenobacter sp.
TAACCAAGGAAGACACGCTGCGCAACCAGGGCCGCCCGGGCCAGCCGGTGCTGCTGGGCCCCATTGGCGGCGGCCACCACGGCGAGCCGCTGGTGTTTGCCCACCACCTGCACCCGCGCGGCTAGCGCGCAACTGCCACCCGCCTGCTTCGGGGCCAATTACCCCTGCTGGCTAAGATGAAAGCCTGCTGCCGAACCCGGCAGCAGGCTTTTTTGGTCCGGCTAAAGCTGTGGAGCAGCCGCAAATTCGCGCTACCTTGCCGGCTGTTGCTGCACTTGATTTGGCAGTCCGGCTTATGCGGAAGATTCTACGTTTCCTGGGGCTGGCCCTGCTGGCCGTGCTGCTCTTCAACACGCTGCGGCTCCGGTCGCGGCAGCTGGGGGCGGTGCCCGCCGCGCCGGCCGTGGCCCTGGCCTCCGACTCGGCCCTGGCCCGGCTGGCCGGCGCGCTGCGCATTCCCACGGTTTCGACCACTGACTTCGCCC
>CAXUEM010000456.1:0-260 GCA_964249885.1 uncultured Hymenobacter sp.
GCTGTGCCGCTACGCGCACAGGGGTTCCAGCACTTCAATTAAAACTCGGAGTCAATCCTCCGGGTAGGGCACGAACACGAAGTTGGTGAACTCCTTGTCCAGCACGAAGAGGCAGCAGAACTCGTCGGGGTCTTTGTAGGTGCCTTGAAACGCCGGCACACCTTCCGCATTCACGATGCCCTGCTGGACAAACAATTCCAGAAACGAGGCGAAAACGTGCCACTCCAGGTTCAGCTCGTCGGCATTCACCAGCAGGGTGC
>CAXUEM010000456.1:270-2742 GCA_964249885.1 uncultured Hymenobacter sp.
GGGGTATTTGGAAATGTCCATCTTCCGCACCTGCGCCGAGGCTTCCAGCAGGGTGTCGGACACGGTGGCGAAATCCTTGGTGATGGTGCCTAGGTATTTGCCGTTCAGCTCGGGGTCGTTGAAGTAGTCCATGTTTTACGAGGGTTTGCGTTTCAAACGCACTAGCATTATGGCTGGGTAATTCATCTTACTTGCCGAATCGTTTTCCATCCGACGAGAGACTTCAAACCAAGCTACTTGATACTTATAATCAATAAGTTTTAAAAACGTCTTATCACCGGATTCTTTCAGTGTGAATTTATAATTTCCACTGCCATTTATTGACACAGCGAAGTAGCCATGTCCAACGCAGGGTAAATATGAGGACTGACTCAAAGTTGATTTGGAGTTAAATTCCCAAACCAAAAACTTGCAGATGTTCCCGGTCGCTCCGGCCCGCAAATACCAATTAGGTTGGTTATGTAAAACAATAGTGTCTCGGGTCGCAATACTGCTACTGTCTTTTGCCCACCAATACCGATGCAAAGGGTAGTTGTCTTGTCTGCTCAGTTTAAAGTCATTATGTAAGGCCGTTTGCAATGAATTCTGCGCTTGGCCTGAATAAGACCACAGAGACAGTGCAAGCATAGAGAGCAAGCGCAAAATCATTGCTAATTGTTTAAGCCCTACCGCTAAGCCCTACCGCAACTCCAACAGCACCACATTCTCCACGTGGTGGGTGTGGGGGAACATATCCACCGGCTGCACGCGCGTGACCTGGTAGGCGGGGTCGAGCAGCTCCAGGTCACGGGCCTGGGTGGCGGGGTTGCAGGAGATGTACACGAGGCGGGGGCAGCGCAGCTCCAGCAGGCGCTGCACCACGTCGGGGTGCATGCCGGCGCGGGGCGGGTCGGTAATGATGACATCGGGCGCGCCGTGCTGGGCGGTGAACTCGGCGGTGAGGATGTCCTTCATGTCGCCGGCCACGAACTCGGTGTTCGTGATGCCGTTGATGGCCGAGTTCACGCGGGCGTCGGCCACGGCCTGCTCCACGTACTCGACGCCAATGACGCGGGCCGCGCCGCGGGCCACGAAATTGGCGATGGTGCCGGCGCCGGTGTAGAGGTCGTACACCAAATCGGTGGGCTGGATTTGGGCGAAGTCGCGGGCAATTTTATAGAGGTTGTAGGCGCCCTCGGAGTTGGTCTGGTAGAAGGATTTCGGCCCCACGCGGAAGCGCAGGCCTTCCATTTCTTCCTCGATGTAGGGTTTGCCGTGGTAGTTGATGACATCCAGGTCGTGGAAGGTCTCGTTGCCCTTGTTGTTTAACACGTAGTTGAGCGAGGTAATCTGCGGAAACTTCTCCTGCACGGCATCCAGCAGGGGGTGGATGCCGGGGTGGGCGGCGTAGCATTGCAGCAAAACCATCGTCTCGCCCGTGCTCTGGGCGGTGCGGATGATGAGGTTGCGCAGGTTGCCCACCTGCTTCACCATGTTGCCGAACTGCAGGCCGTGCTGGCGGCCGTAGTCGCGGATGAAGAGGCGGATTTCGTTGCTCGGCTCGGGCTGCAGCCAGCAGTGCTCCACGTCGATAATCTTGTCGAAGCGGCCGGGCGTGTGGAAGCCCAGCACGTTGCGCTCGTAGGTGCGGGAGTTGTCGTTTATCTGCTCGGTGGTGAGCCAGCCGTTGTCGCTGAAGGTATATTCCAGCTTGTTGCGGTAGTACATCCGGCCCGGCGAGGGCATAATCTGCGGAATCGCGGGCAGCTTCACCTTGCCGATGCGCGTGAGCTGGTCCTCGACCTGCTGCTGCTTATAGCGCAGCTGGGCGTCGTACTTGATGTGCTGCCACTTGCAGCCCCCGCACACGCCGAAGTGCTGGCAAAAGGGCGTCTCGCGCAACTCCGAATACTGGTGAAAATGCGTCGGCGCGGCTTCCAGAAACCGCTTCTGGGCGCGGGTGATGCGCAGGTCCACGATGTCGCCGGGGGCCACGCCGGATACGAACACCACCAGCTCGCCCAGGCGCACGAGGCACTTGCCCTCGGCCACCATGTCCTGAATTTCAACCCGCTGCAAGTCGGCGGGATTAATGTTTTTGGCGGCTTTTGCGGCTCTACTCACGGGAATTCAGATTACGCAGATTTACTTGGGTTAGCGCGGACTTTCGGCGGATGCAGCTTCGCCAGCCGTCAGCTCGCGGCTTTAATAGAAAGTCGGGGCGGCAAAGGTAGGAGCGGGGCCAGGGACCGGCGCGCAGGAACGCCCATGCGCAGGCCGCGCCTGAATTCCGGGGCGGGGGCCGTTTCTTTGCGCTCATCCTGCACCCGCTTCCTTCCTCCGGGCTAGGAAGCTGTAATTCATAATCACATGAAGCCCGTAGTTCTTATCACCGGCGGCACCTCCGGCATCGGCCGGGCCTGCGCGCTGGCGTTTGGCCATGCCGGCTACCGCGTGGTGGTCACGGGCCGCGACGCCGGCCGGCTGGCGGCC
>CAXUEM010000457.1:0-1990 GCA_964249885.1 uncultured Hymenobacter sp.
GCATGGCCCGGCGCCGAACGAAACAAGCCAACCCGGTGAGTAGCGGAAGAATCATAAATGATAATCAATCAGATAAGTCAGCGAAAATACGTAAAAACCGCCGGCCGCCACCGGCGGCCCGGGCCGTGGGCGGAAGGCCGGCGGCAGCGGCAGTGGCCGGTTCCGCAGCTTCGGCGCTGCCGTACCTTTGTACGTAGAAAGCGCTTCGCGTAGTTCCTCCTTCCCTCAGCTCATACACCTCAGCCCCACCTCATGACGGCCCTCACCACCAAGCACCAGCCGGCCCTCGACGCAGCTATCGACGCGCTGCACGGCCGCACGTTTTTTGCCGCTTTCCCCGAAAACCCCAGCCCCGAGATTTACGGCGCCGACGCCGACGCTCGCGGCCGCGCCTACTTCGAGCAGCAGCGCGGCCAGCACTTCACCGAGCTGCTGCAGGCCGAGCCCGAAGGCTGGGTGGGCCAGGAAGACACGCCCTATGAGCAAGCCGCGCTGGGCATCAAGTACCCGTTTTTCAGCCCCGAAACCTTGGTCAGCCGAGCCCAGGCGTCTTTCACTGAGTGGCGCAAGCTCAAGCCAGCGCAGCGGGCGGCCCTGCTGACGGAATGCCTGGAGGGCATGAAGGAGCGCTTTTTCGACATTGCCTACGCCACCAACCACACCACCGGGCAGGCCTACATGATGTCGTTTCAGGCCAGCGGCCCCCACGCCGCCGACCGCGCCCTCGAAGCCATTGCGGCCGGCTATGAGGAGCAGACCCGCTTCCCGGAGGAAACCACCTGGGAGAAGCCCATGGGCAAGTACAACATCACGCTGCACAAAACCTGGCGCGCCGTGCCCAAGGGCGTAGCCCTGGTCATTGGCTGCTCCACGTTCCCGACCTGGAACTCGGTGCCGGGCATGTTTGCGAGCCTGGTGACCGGCAATCCGGTTATCATCAAGCCCCACCCCAAGGCCGTGCTGCCCATGGCCATTGTGGTGGCTGAGGTGCAGAAGGTGCTGGCCGAAAACGGCCTCAGCCCTGACATCTGCCAGCTGGCCGTCGATGCCGACGACCGCCTGATTACCAAAGACCTGGCCGAAAACCCGGCCGTGAAGCTGATTGACTACACCGGCGGCAACCAGTTCGGCGAGTACGTGGAAGGCCTCAAGGGCAAGACCGTATTTACGGAGAAAACCGGCGTCAACTCCATCATTCTCGACTCCTGCCCCGACCTGGACAAAGTGGCCCAGAACCTGGCCTTCTCCGTAAGTCTGTACTCGGGCCAGATGTGCACGGCGCCGCAGAATTTCTTTGTGCCAGCAGGGGGTATAGCAGTAGGCGGCCAGCAGGTGCCCTACGAGGAAGTGGTGGCCAAGCTCTCAGCGGCCGTCACGGGCCTGGCCCAGAACCCCAAGGCGGCGCCGCACATTTTCGGTGCCATCCAAAACCCGGCCACCCAGGAGCGGGTGCAGCAGCTGGCCCTCAACGGCGGCCACAGCGTGCTGGCGGCCGGGCCCGTGGATAACCCGACCTTCAAGAACGCCCGCACCTGCTCGCCCAGCATTCACGAGGTCGGGGCCGAGCAGGTGGAGCAGTTCAGCCAGGAGCTGTTTGGTCCTATCATGCTGATTGTCAAAACCAAGGACACCCAGGAAAGCATCCGGCTGGCCGCCCAGCTGGCGCGCGAGCACGGCGCCATCAGTTGCGGGGCCTACACGACTGACGAGGCCATCAAGGAGCAGATTATGGACGAGATGAGCCTGGCGGGCACGCCCGTGAGCTTCAACCTGACCGGCGGCATCTACGTGAACCAGAACGCCGGCTTCTCCGATTTCCACGTCACGGGCGGCAACCCGGCCGGCAACGCGAGCTTCACCAACCCCGAGTTTGTAATCAAGCGCTTCACCTGGGTCGGCTTCCGCGAGCCGGTGGCGTAGGGCAGTTAAGAGGTGACAATTAAGAATTGAAAAGCCTGGCTACCATTGCGGCGGCCAGGCTTTTCAATTC
>CAXUEM010000457.1:2000-2734 GCA_964249885.1 uncultured Hymenobacter sp.
ATAAACATTAAAACCGCGGGACACCCATGGCGGGCCCCTGGTTTTAATTTTATAATTGGCCACCTCTTAACTCAGTTCCCGCGCGTGCGGTTGCGGCCGCCGCGGCGGCCTACTTCTACCTTGCCAACCCTGACTTTGGGCCGGTCGGGGGTGCGGCTGGCGCGATTTTTACCGGGCTTGCCGGAGGTGTAGTACCGGTTGCCCTTGGCGGTGAAAAACTTGTTTTCGTCGTGCACGTGCAGGTCCAGGTTGAGCGGGTGGCGCTCCTGGCGGAAGGTGGCCTTGTTGTTGGTGCGCTTGGCCTGGGTGGTTTTCAGGGCGCGGTGCCGGGGGTTGGGCTTGCCGACGGGTTTTTGGTTTTGAGCTAGTACCGGGCCCGCCAGTAGCATAGTCAGAAATAGTACGAGCTTAAACATGGAAATGAAATAGATAGGGGTTAGAAAAAATGCTTCAGGTCGTCGCGTAGCAAGCCAATGCCGTGCCGGATTTGGCCCCACACGCCGGCCTCGGTGCCGTCGGCGTCGGTGGGGGCGGGGGCATCGCGCAGCTGCTCGGCCAGGCGGGCGCGCTTGGCTTCGAGCGAGTTGGCGTGCTCCAGGTAGGTGGCCGGCGAGCCGGCCGCCGTGGCGTGAGCGCGGTTGCGCAGGGTCTGAATTTTAGCGTCTAATTCTTCCAGGGCCTGGTGCAGGTCGGCACCGTGCAGATGAAGCTCGTCGTGGGCTGATGCGCCGCTT
>CAXUEM010000458.1:0-2723 GCA_964249885.1 uncultured Hymenobacter sp.
GCCGGTGCCGGCGCTGCGCACCTTCAGGCCCTTGTTTTCGCGCAGGAACAGCGCGTCGCGCAGGGTCAGGCCGCGCACGTCGGGCATGCGGCCGGGGCGGCTGGCGCTGGCGTTGGGCTCCAGCGCTACGGTGCGGGCCCGGAAGGCCGTATCAGTTTCGGGGTTGAAGGCGGCGCGTACCCATTCCTCGCCGCCGGTGGCCTTGGTGCGGCCGGCCAGGCCCATTTTTTCGCACACTAGCGCAATTTCGTCCTGTAAGCCGGCGCGCACCAGCGGCACGGGCGTCTTGCGCGGCGGCACCCGGGCCAGCAGGGGGCGCTGGGAGGCCTGGTCGCGGGCCATGCACTTGTCGGCCACTTCCTTGAATACCGGCGCGGCCACGTCGGCACCGTAGATGCGGCCGTTCTTGGGCGAATCCACTACCACAATGCAGCTGTACTTGGGCCGGTCGGCGGGAAAATAGCCGCAGAAGCTGGTCGAATAGGTCTTGGTATACTGCCCGTTCTTGAATTTCCAGGCCGTGCCGGTTTTGCCCGCGATGGTGTAGTCCTTGGGCCGGATGCCGCGGGCCGTGCCTTCCAGCACCACGCCTTCCATCATGGCTTTCACCTTGCTCAGGGTGGCGTCGGAGCAGATTTTCGGATTTAAAATTTTCGCCTCGTGGCGCACCAGCACCTGGTCGGCCTGCTTGATTTCCTTCACGATGATGGGCTGCAGCTTCACCCCGCCGTTGGCAATGGCATTGTACAAAGCCAGGGTTTGCAGCGGCGCCAGCTTCAGCTCGTAGCCGATGCTCATGGTGGTGAGCGAGGTGCGGCTCCAGCTCTTATCGGTGGGGTCTTTCACGTAAGGCCGGGCCTCGCCCGCCATCTGGAAGCCCAGGGGCTTGTCGAGCCCAAAGCGCTTGAGTTGGTCAGTGTACTCGCTGGGGTTCTTGGCGAAGTGCTTGTCCACGAGCTTGGCAATGCCGATGTTGCTCGACTTCTCGAACACCTGCTGAATGGTGATGCGCCCGTAGCCGTGGGAGTCCGATTTCACGGCCCCGCCCACGTACATGCGCCCGTTGCCGGTGTCCACGATGTCGTCCAAGGTCAGCTCCGGCCGGGCTTCCAGCAGGGCCATCATCGAGGCCAGCTTGAAGGTAGAGCCCGGCTCGGTGCGGCCCTGGTCGGCAAAGGCGTAGTTGTAGTCTTCCTTGTACACGCCTTCGCCCGATTTGCCCAGGTTGGCTACCGCCTTAATTTCACCCGTGGCCACTTCCATCAGAATCACGCAGCCGTACTGGGCGTTGTTGCTCACCAGGGATTTGTAGAGCGCGTCCTCGGCCACGTCCTGCAGGTTGATGTCGAGCGTGGTTTTGATGTCGTAGCCGGTCTGCGGCTTGGTTTCGGTCCCGTCGAAGATGGGCTTCACGCCGCCCGGCACCCGCTCAAACAGCGCCTCGCCGGCCTTGCCGCGCAGGTCCTTATTAAAGGTGACTTCCAGGCCCGCGCCGTTCTGGTCCTCGTTCACGAAGCCGATGGTGCGCTGGGCCAGCCCACCGAAGGGCTTGAAGCGCTTGTCGACTTTCTCGAAAATCACGCCGCCACGCCCGCGCTTCTGCCGGAATATCGGCCACTGCGCCAGGAGCTTTTTGTCCTGAAAATTAATCTGCCGCGAGTTCAGCCGCAGGTAGCGCACCTGCGGGTTGCGCGACTTGTGTGCGTTGGTCAGCCGGCGCTTGTACTCCTGCACGCTGCGGTCGCCGAAGAAGCGCGACAGGTGCCAGGCCAGCGAGTCCACGCCCGCCCGAAACACGTCGTCCTCCACCACGCCCGGGTCCCAGGCCACGCGGTAAAACGGCAGCGAAGTAGCCAGGATGCTCTCGTTGTCGGAGTAGATGTTGCCCCGCGTGGCCGGCACCGGCTGGTAGCTGATGCGCCGCTCCTGCTCCAGCGCCCGCCACTTAGCGCCTTCCTGAAACTGAATCTTGCTGGCCTTCCACAGGATGGCGCCCGAAAACAAGGCCACGCCCAGAAAAGCCAGCCGCACCCGTGTAACGATGGATTTTTTGACGCTGCCTTTCATAAAGAATACGAAATGAGGAGTAAAGGGAAAGTCAAGATGTTACAAATATTACACTAACGTTACACGTTAGAGGATGCTAACCACCTCACCTGTAGCACTCTTCTTGTTATACTATTTTGTACTGTATTTTTATAGTCGAGCTTATTGTTTAGGCCAGCAATTTTTGCTGAACCCGCTCAATGCCGATTTCGAGAATTGGGGTTGGAGTTGGCAGAGCTCCGCTCGCGGCGGCTGGGGGCGGCCGGTGGCGTGCTATTGGCTTCCAGCACTACTGAGTCGGCCAGACCGGGCGGCGGCGGGCCGGCTTCGGGCGTATCGTCGGGGGGCAGGTTCAGCAGCTGCCGGCGCTTGCGGCCCAGCAGGGAGTCGGCCCGGTGCACAGCGGCCGAGTCGCGGGCAGCGCGGGCAGCCAGCGTGTCGGCTGTGAGCACGGGCATCAGGTCCAGCTCGGCATCAGCCAGCCGGCCAGCCGGCACGGCAATACGAAACGGCGGCGACGAGCTTTCCACCAGCCCAATGGCCGCCACCTTGCGGGCCACCTCGCTCTGCTTGGAGGCTTCCATGTAATCGGATTTCAGCGTGGTATAGTCAGCCCTTAAATCCTCGGTTTCCTGCTTAAGCTTCTGGATGTTGCGGCTCATGCGGTTGCCGTAGTG
>CAXUEM010000459.1:0-2717 GCA_964249885.1 uncultured Hymenobacter sp.
AGCGTAGGCCGCGGCAATCAAATCCTTAGAAGCAAAAGCAAAGCCGAGCGCAATGCCGCCAACCGGCTGCGGGTGAGCGGCCTACGCTTTCAGTAGCGAAGCTGGCTGGCCCAAGACCCCCTGCTGGCGCCGGCGCCAGCCCGAAAATGGGCGGACCTTTGGGTGCTGCCCGGGCCACCGGCCGCGCGCCGGGCCGGTTTCGGTGGGCCGCGCGGGCGGAATTATTCCGGCCGAACGCGGGTAGTCTTTTGCTATGAAACAGGCTTATTTAGTTGACGGCATCCGCACGCCGATTGGCAACTTCGGCGGCACGCTGGCTACCGTGCGCCCCGACGACCTGGCGGCGCTGGTCATTCAGGAGTTGCTGAAACGCAACTCCACAGCCGACCCGGCCGGCATTGCCGACGTGCTGCTGGGCTGCGCCAACCAGGCCGGCGAAGACAACCGCAACGTGGCCCGCATGGCCTTGCTGCTGGCCGGCCTGCCGCCCTCGGTACCCGGCGAAACCGTGAACCGCCTCTGCGCCTCGGGCCTGTCGGCGAGCATGGCCGCGGCCCGCGCCCTGCAGTGCGGCGACGGCGACCTGCTGGTGGCCGGCGGCGTCGAGAACATGACGCGCGGCCCGCTCGTCATCTCCAAGGCCAGCACCGCCTTCGGGCGCGACGCCCAGATGCAGGATTCCAGCTTCGGCTGGCGCTTCGTCAATCCGCGCATGGAAGAACTGTACGGCACCGACGCCATGGGTGAAACCGCCGAAAACCTGGCCGAGCGCGACCACATCAGCCGCGAAGACCAGGACCAGTTTGCCTATGAGTCGCACCAGCGCGCCGGCCGCGCCCGCGACTCCGGCCGCTTCGGCCAGGAAATCGTGCCCGTGCCCATTGCCCAGCGCAAGGGCGAGCCCCTGCTGTTCGAGCACGACGAGTTCATCAAAGACCACACGAGCCTGGAGGGCCTGGCCAAGCTGCGCCCCGCCTTTCGCAAAACCGGCTCCGTGACGGCCGGCAACTCTTCGGGCCTCAATGACGGCGCCGCGGCCCTGCTGCTGGCCTCGGAGGAAGGATTAAAGCAGCACAGCCTGACGCCCCGGGCCCGCATCGTGAGCATGGGCGTGGCCGGCGTCGAGCCCCGGTTTATGGGCATCGGGCCGGTGCCGGCCAGCCAGCAGGCCCTGAAAAAAGCCGGCCTGACCCTGGACCAAATCGACCTGATTGAGTTCAACGAGGCCTTTGCCGCGCAGGCCCTGGCCTGCATCCGGGCGCTGGGCCTGGAAGGCAACGACCCGCGCATCAACCCCAACGGCGGCGCCATCGCCCTGGGCCACCCGCTGGGCATGAGCGGCGCCCGCATTCTCAACACGGCCGCCCTGGAGCTGCAGCTGCGGCAAAAGCGCTACGCTCTCGTTACGATGTGCGTCGGGGTAGGGCAGGGCTACGCCGTGATTATTGAGCGGGTGTAGCGACGGACCCCTGCTGGCGCGGCCTTGGTGCCTCACCCCCCGGCCCCTTTCCTTCGCTTGCTGCGCGATATGGGAGAGGGGGAGCCAGACGCCAAAAGCCCCGGCTGCGCGGGCGGCCAGAGCTTTGTGGTGGTAGTGGATACGCGAATTGGAGAAGAGTTTTGCTTGAAATCTTGTCATGCTAAGCGCAGTCGAAGCATCTTGCCCGCGGACTAATTCAAATCATTGTTAGCCGTGGATTACTGCCGCAGCCAAGATACTTCGACTGCGCTCCGTCTCTGCTTGATGCGCAGAATGCTCAGCATGACGTTCGTCCCTACCGGCCCGGGCCGTAAAAAGCCGCCAGATTGTCGCGGTAGTGGCGGGTCCACTTCAGGGTTTCGCCGTTGCGCAGTTGCACGAGGTACTCACCGTTGAAGTAGGTTTCCAGCGCGGCAATGTGGGACAGGCCCACGATGCAGGAGCGGCTGATGCGGGTGAAATCCAGGGGTGCCAGCTGGGGTTCGAGCTGGGTCAGGCTTTGGTAGATGAGGTGGTTTTTGGTTGTCGTGTGCACCTCGATGTAGTTGCGGTCGGCCTCGAAATAAAGAATGTCGGCCGTGTGCACGAAAAACAGGCGGCGCTGCTCTTTCACCAGCAGGCGTTGCAGGTAGGCCGGCGCGGGCGGATTTACCTCGGCCAGCAGGGGGTGCGGCGAGTGGAGGCGGGCTTCGGCGCCACGGCGCTCGGCCAGGTGCTGCTTGACGCGGTTTACGGCTTGCTGGAAGCGCAGCCGGTCGAAGGGCTTGAGCAGGTAGTCGGTGGCGCTGACCTCAAAGGCGCGCAGGGCGTACTGGTCGTAGGCGGTGGTGAACACCACGAAGGGCTGGTGGTAGGGCCAGATTTCGCGCAGCACGCCGAAGCCGTCGAGTTCGGGCATCTGCACGTCCAGAAACACGAGGTCCGGCCGCTGCTTCAGAATCTGGAGCACGGCGTCGGGGCCGTTGGCGGCTTCGCCCACCACCTCAATGGCGGGCTCGTCGCGCAGAAACGTGAGGATAATGCGCCGCGAAAGCTGCTCATCATCAATGACCAGGGCCCGGTAGCTCATGCGGCAGGGTCAGAAGCAGGTTCGGCAGGGCCGAAGTGGGCGGCCCGCGCCGGCCGAACCTCGAACGGTACGCGCACGCTCACCGTGGTGCCGCCCGTGGCGGGGTGGCGGAAGTCGAGCTGGGCGCGGCCGTCGTAGAGCTTTTCGAGGCGGGCGCGGGTGTTGCGC
>CAXUEM010000460.1:0-2716 GCA_964249885.1 uncultured Hymenobacter sp.
GGTGGGCAGCAGCCTGGTGCTGGCCGGCCGGGCCACGAGCTTCGAGGTGTAGAGGGCGTACTCGCCGGGCTGCAGCTGCAGGGGCGCGGTGGCATTGGTCACGCTGATGGTGCTGCCGGTGAGATAATTATACCAGGTGCCGGTGCTCTGAAACTCGGGGTTCACGGTGGCCGGGGCCACGTCGAAGTTGCCCACGACGGTGATGCTCAGGCTGGCGTCGCTCAGGTGCAGGGTTTTCACGGCGCCGGTCACGTTCTGGGTGAAGGTGGCGCTGGGGTTGGCGAATACGGGCTGCGAGGTTTTGAGCGCAATCAGGCTGCTGTACACATCGTAGAGGCTGCGGCGGCTGCGCTGCTGGTAGTAGTCCCAGCGAATGGGCTTGGCGCCGGTCTTGCAGTCGTCTTCGGCCCGGCCCGCGGCGGGCAGCTCGCCATTCTGGCAGGCAAACAGCGAGAAGTCGTAGCCCACCTCACCAAACTGCCAAATCATCTTCGGGCCGGGCACCGTGAGCAGGAAGGTGGCGGCGGCCTCAATGCGCTTCATCGACGTGGCCAGGTCCTTCACGTTGTAGCCGTTGGGGCCGTTGCTGTTGCCGAAGCGGGCGTTCTTGTAGGCGATGCGCTCCTCGTCGTGGCTTTCCATGTAGGTAATCAGGTTGGGCTCGGTGAAGCCGCGGCCGCCCTGGCCCTGGCCGTAGTAGGCCGCGCGCAGGTCCGACTTGCCGTTTTCGTGGTAGCCCATTGTCGCCTCGTTGTACTTGCCGTTGAGGTTGTTCCACAGCATCAGGCCATTGCGCGACAGCTCCTGCTCCTCGTCGTTGTCGGCAAAGTGCTCCAGAATGGGGTAGGCCGTGGCGTCTACCGCCTTCATGGCGGCGTAGTAGTCCTTCCAGATATCGATGCGCGACTGGTCGTACCGGCCCCAGTCATTCGTGTTGGTGGTCCTGCGCTGGGTGAAGCCCTTGCTCAAGTCGAAGCGGTAGCCGTCGATGTGGTACTCGCGCAGCCAGTACTCAATCACGCGCTTCGAGAAGTAGCGGGTGTAGGGGCTCTCGTGGTTGAAGTCGGTGAAGACGTTGAAGGGGTGGGTGGCCTCCACGTTGTACCAGGGGTTATCGGCGCGCGGGGCGAAGCCGCCGGCGTCGGCGTACATCTGAATCATCGGGCTCTGGCCGGTTGATTGGTTCAGCACCATGTCCATCACCACGGCCATGCCGCGGCGGTGAGCCTCGTCGATGAACTGCTTGTAGGCCAGCCGGGTGCCGTAGTACTTGTCGGGCGTGAAGTAGAAATCCGGGTTGTAGCCCCAGGAGTCGTTGCCGTCGAACTCATTGACCGGCATCAGCTCGATGGTGTTGATGCCCAAGCGCTGCAGGTACTTGAGCGTGTCGCCCATCAGGGTCTGGAAGTCGTGGCGGCCGATGAAGTCGCGCAGGTGCAGCTCGTACACCACCATGTTGGCGCGGGCCGGGCGCTGGAAGTTCGTCACCTGCCACACGTAAGGCGTCTGGTTGGTTTGCAGCACTGACACGAGGTTGGTGGTTTTGCCGGCCGGGTACTGGCGCTCGACGACCGGGTAGGTTTCCTCGGGAATGAAGCGGTCCTGGTTCGGGTCGAGGATTTTCTCGCCGTAGGGGTCAGCCACGCGCAGGTTGCCATCGACCAGAAACTGGTAGCCGTACTCGCGGCCGGGCGTCAGGCCGTCAATCTGCACCCACCAGCGGCCGGTGGCGGCGTCGGTGACGGCGGCCGGGTCGGTGAGGCTGGTCGGGTTGGTGGCCGTGGTGCGCTTCATGAAGCCGGCCGAGGTCGTCTGCCAGTCGTTGAAGTCGCCAATCAGGTACACGAACTGCTTGTTAGGCGCCGTCAGGCTGACGATGACCGAGGTGCCACCGTTGAGGTAGGTCACGCCGTCGGCCTTGGCGCCGGCGGGCAGGGCCTGCACGGTCACGGCCGGGCGGCTCTGCACGGTGATTTGGGTGCTGGCAGTTTCGGTGGCGTTGGTGGCCGTGGCGCGCAGCGTGTTGGCGCCGGCCCGGGTGATGGTGACGGGCGCGGTCAGCGTGGTGGCATTGGCCGCCTGCGCAATCTCCACATCATTAAGGAAGAGCTTGATAGTAGCCGGCACGGCCGTGGTCACGGTTACATTCGTGGCAGTATTTTCTGCAAAGAAAAACGGCTGGGCGCCGGCCGGGCTCGTGAAGCGCAGGTTAAACGCATCCTGGGCCACATCAACGAAGATGTCGGCGTTGTTCACATCCTTGCCCTCGGGCCGGCCGCCGGCACCGCGGAACACCATGGCCAGCTTCAGAATCTTGTCGGCCGCCGGCACGCCGTAGTAGGTGCGGGGCACGTAGGTGAAGCTGTATTTGCCGGGCTGGCCGGCCACGGGCGTCAGGCGCTCGGCCTCGGTGGGGGCGTTGAAGTTGCCCTTCACGTACTTCCAGTCGCTGGGCGAAGTGCTTTTATCAGTAATGACGCCGGTGAAGATGTACACCGGGCCAGTGTAGGGCGGGGCCATGCCCCGGTTGCCCTGGTTGGCGTCAAAAATCAGCGTTACCTGGTCGGTGTCCCGAAACGGGTTGGGCTGGGCAGTGACTACCTGGGCGCGGGCGGCGGGCAGCAGCAGCACGCTCAGCAGCAGGCTAAATAACGGTCGAAGTAGCTTCATAAAAGGAAAAAGGTGGGAATAAAGAAAAGCGGGAGAGGAGCCGTAC
>CAXUEM010000461.1:0-2696 GCA_964249885.1 uncultured Hymenobacter sp.
GTGAGCTGGTTGGTGCCGAAGCGGAAGTAAATGCTGACCAGGTTGAGCAGCGTGGCTTCGAGGTGGGTGGAGGTGTCGGCGGCAATGAGCGCATCGTGGCGCAGCAGGAAGTCAAACACGTTTTCCTGCCGGGCATCCGACCAGGCCAGCCGGGGGTAGGCGGCGCGCAGAGCACCGAAATCGCGCGGGTCGCTGGGGTGCGGGCGTAGGGTGAAGCTCAGCTCGGGTAGCTCTTTTTGCAAATAAGCCAGCGCTGCCTGAATGGCGGGCAGCGGGTCGTGGATGTTGCAGGCCAGCGCCACGCGGCGCACGGCGGGCGCCAGGTTGCGGCGGGCGAGGTAGGCGTCAGCCTTGGGCATGCCCACCAGCTCTGCGCGCCCGCGCACGGGCCCGCAGAGCTGGTATTTGTCCAGCGCGTCCTGGCCTTCAAGCAAGCTTAAATCGAAGCCCAGGGGCGGAAAGTAAGCGCTGACGCTGGCGTGCTGCACGTAGGCGGTGGGCACGCCCTCGGCCCGGCAGGCCAGCAGCAGGGCGCGGGCGTCGTCGTTGTGGTCGTTGGAAAAAACCACGGCCCGGGGCCGGTAGAGGCGCAGGGCCCGGCGGTACACCTCGTAGTAGCCGATGGCGTAAAAAATCAGGTCGAAAAACCGCGTGGCGCGCCGGCCTTCCAGCTTGCGCAAACCCCGAAAAACCGCCGGCAACTGTCCGTAATACAGCAGCTTGCGCCGCAGCGAAAGCCGGTTCACGACGGGGTTATAGCGCCCGATGTTCTTGCTCTGCCCGGCCACCAGCACCGCTTCGGGCCGCGCCTCCTTGATAAAGCGCAGCGCCTCGTAGTTATTGGCACTCACCACGTACAGCCAGAGCGCGCCGCGCAGGTTCTCGGGGTTGCGGATGGGCTGAAAGACGTTGCCTACCAGCCGCAGGCCGGCGTAGCCCAGCACCCGCGCCAGGCGCCGGGCGGGGCTGGCCGGCGAGATGCCCGCCAGCACGGCCGGCGGCAGCGTGTCATACAGCCGGCTGAAACGTACCTGCAAAATGTCGTGCAGCCGCGCTACCAGCCCGGCCAGCAGGGGGGCGGGAGGCCTTGCACCCCCTGCTGGCGGCCCCGCGCCAGCTGCGGCGGCCGGGCTAGCCAAGGTGGCGAATCAGCATAAAGGCCTCGGCATAGGGCTGGCCCGTAGCCACGCCCCAGCGCCGGGCCAGCACCCGCAGCGCCTCCGGCGAGCGGGGGTGCGGATAAGCGCGGCGCTCAAACTCATAGGCTTCCATGCCTTTTATTTTGGCCTCTACGTCCGCCTCTTCCACGCTCAGGAAGAAGTTGGGCACCCAGGGCTGCGGGTAGCTGGCGGCCTGGTATTCGGTCGAAGAAGGGGTTTCGCAGGCCAGCAGGGTGCGGGGGGGCTCGCCGGGCAGCGGGCGGCAGGCCGTCACGACGGCCTCGAAGGTGCGGCGGTGGTCGATGTTGGTGTCGCCGCCGTGGTGGGTGAAAATGACGTCGGGCTGGAATTCCTCCTTTTCGCGCTCCACCACTTTTATCAAATCCAGCAAATCCACCGAGTCGAAGCGGTTGTCGGCGAAATCATAGATGCCGGTCGAGCCGTAGCCGATGGCCGCGGCGGCCTGGGCGATGTTGGCGCGGTGCGTGGCCAGGGCGGCCGCCCATTTCTGGGGGTCGCGGGCATCGTCGCGCGAGGTCAGGCCTTCACCCAGAATGACGGCGCGGGCAGTGCAGCCCTGGCGGCCGACCAGCCGGTGAATGCTGGCGCCGAGGCCCAGCAGCTCGTCGTCGGGGTGGGCCACAACCACCAGCAGGCGCTTATCGGTAAAATCCACGCGTTAAATTCGGACTTAGGAAGTTGTATAAAAATCATCGGGCGAGACGGCCAGCAGGCGCTGAAACTCGTCGGGCAGAATGCTGCGAAACGCCTGCCCGGTGTAGAACTTGATGCCCCGGCGGCGCAGGTAGTCGCGGAAATCCTCCTCAACTTCAGTGAACTCGCCCTCGGTTTTCAGCCCGTTCAGGTCGAAAACCACATCGTTGCAGCGGATGCGGCCGGCCGGCGCGTCATAATCCAGCTGCACGCTCAGGTTTTTATAAGCGGCCAGCGCGGCGTAGTCGGCCAGCACCTGCCGCACCAACTGCTCGTTGCGGGCCGGGTCGGGGCGCGGGTACATATTCTCTTTCAGAATACGCACCGGAATGCCGGCGGCCAGGCAGCCATTGGGCAGGTCTTTGTTAATCAGTGAGTTGGTGCCAATCACCACGTGGTTGCCAATGCGGCGGTTGGGCAGCACCGTCGATTTGGCCGGCAGCCAGACGTGGTGGCCGATGTGCACGGGGCCAAAATCAGCCGGGAAACCTTCCAGAATGGGCAAAAACGAGCCGTGGGTCCACACCGCCACGTCCTCGCCGATGCCCACGTACTCGCCGATGCGGATGGCGTGATTCACATTGAGCGTGATGCGGGCGCAAATCATCGAATACGAGCCCACGCTCAGGTGGGCGTCGGGGCTGAACTTGCCGCCGTGGCCCACGGTCACGCCGGAATCCCAGTACACGTACTCGCCCAGCGTCACGGTGCGCGCCGTCAAATCGTTGCCATTGCCGATGACCGTGCGAAACCCGATTTCCAGGCGCTGGGCGACCAGCATCACGTTGTCAGCGCCGATGCTGACGTGGTCGGCAATGATGC
>CAXUEM010000462.1:0-1986 GCA_964249885.1 uncultured Hymenobacter sp.
TGTCACCTTTCACCTTCCTAACTTCTTTCACTCATGCCCGCCAATATCCGCAACATCATTGCCTGGATTCTTCAGGTCATTCTCGGCCTGCTGTTCATCAAAAGCGGCTTCGACAAGCTCAGCGCCCTCGACAAAACTACGGGCATGTTCGGCAGCATGGGGCTGCCCGGCTGGCTGGCCGCCGTCGTTGGCGGGGCCGAGCTGCTGGGCGGCATCGGCCTGCTCATTCCGCGCACCGTGCGCCTGGCCGCGCTGGGCCTGATGATTATCATGGTGGGCGCCGTGATTATGCACGTCACCAAGATTCCCGGCGGTATTCAGGGCGGCATCCCGGCCCTGGTGTTTCTGGTGGGCCTGATTATTATCTACCTGCTGCGCCGCAATACGCCGGCCGCCACGGGCACCGTGGCGGTATAAGCCGCCTGGTTTTTCTCATTTGTCATCCTGAGCCGCGCCCAGGACCTTAGTCCGTCTGAACAAGTCGCCCCGCCGATTGTCGTTCAGCCGTAATAAGGTCCCGGGCGCGGCTCAGGATGACGTTTTTTATATCAACTATCTGCCGCTGAAATGAAGCTGCTTTATTCTTACCTGCGCCACTACTGGGGCCTGCTGGCCCTGGCGCTGGTCTTGGCGGCCATCAACCAGGTTTTCTCCCTGCTCGACCCCTACATTTTCCGGCAGATTATCGACAAGTACGTGACCCCGGCCCTGACCAGCTCCGCGCGGCCGGGCTTCTGGACTTTTCTGGCCGGCGGGGCGGGCGTGCTCATTCTCCAGGCCATGGGCGTGGCCATGGTCTCGCGCATTGCCAAGAACTTCCAGGACTACTACGTCAACGTCATCACCCAGCGCCTGGGTGCGCGGCTGTACTCCGACGGCCTGCGCCACTCCTTGGAGCTGCCCTACCAGGTGTTCGAGGACCAGCGCAGCGGCGAAACCCTGGGCAAGCTCCAGAAGGTGCGCGCCGATGTGGAGAAGCTGATTCAAATGTTTGTGAACGTGCTCTTTACCTCCGTAGTGGGCATCGTATTCGTGATGTGGTACGCCAGCACGGTGTACTGGCCCATTGCGCCGGCTTATTTTCTCACCATCCCCCTGCTGGGCTTCATCAGCTCACTTTTGAGCAAGAAAATTAAGGTGGTGCAGAAGGTCATTGTGGCCGAAACCACCGCCCTGGCCGGCTCTACCACCGAGAGTCTGCGCAACATCGAGCTGGTGAAAAGCCTGGGCCTGGCCCAGCAGGAAACCGAGCGCCTGAACGCCACGACCGAGAAAATCCTGAAGCTGGAGCTGAAAAAGGTGCGCTACATCCGCTCGCTGAGCTTCGTGCAGGGCACCTTCGTGAACCTGCTGCGCAACGCCATCATGCTGATGATGCTGTTTCTGGTGGTGCAGCACAAGATTACGGTGGGCGAGTTTTTCTCGCTCTTTATCTACTCGTTTGCCATTTTCGGGCCCTTGCAGGAGCTGGGCAACATCATCAACGTGTACCGCGAAACCGAGGCCTCGCTGGCCAACTTCCAGCAGATTCTCGACACGCCCCGCGACGTAAAGCCGGCCCACCCCGAGAACATCGGCAAGCTGCAGACGCTGGCCTTCGAGGACGTGCGCTTCCAGCACCTCTCGGCCAGCCTGCCGGCCCTGGCCGGCATCAGCTTCCGGGCCGCGCTGGGCGAAACCGTGGCCTTCGTGGGCCCTTCCGGCTCGGGCAAAACCACGCTGGTCAAGCTGCTGGTGGGCCTGTACCCGCCGCTAGCCGGCCGCATTCTCTACAATGGCGTGCCCGGCGCCAATCTGGACCTCGACGCCCTGCGCGAGCAAATCGGCTTCGTGACGCAGGACACCCAGCTCTTCGCCGGCACCATCCGCGAAAACCTGCGCTTCGTGGCGCCCCAGGCCACCGACGAGGAATGCCTGCTGGCCCTGCGCCAGGCCGCGGCCGACACCCTGCTGGCCGAACTGGAGGCGGACATGGCGGCGGCCCTC
>CAXUEM010000462.1:1996-2689 GCA_964249885.1 uncultured Hymenobacter sp.
TCGGCGAGGGCGGCGTGAAGGTGTCGGGCGGCGAAAAGCAGCGCCTCAGCATTGCCCGCGCCCTGCTGCGCCGCCCCACCCTGCTGGTGTTCGACGAGGCCACCTCGGCCCTGGACTCGCTCACGGAAGAGGAAATTGGGCGCACCGTGCGGGAGCTGTCGGGCTCGCGCCAGCACGTCACCATCCTCATTGCCCACCGCCTCAGCACCATCCTGCACGCCGACCGCATCTTCGTGCTTGAGCGCGGCCGCGTGGCCGAGCAGGGCCGCCACGACGAGCTGCTGGCCCAGAAAGGCCTGTACTACGCCATGTGGCGCCAGCAGATTGGCGAGCGGCCCGCGCCCGCCGACGCCCTACCTGCGCTGGCCAATGCGTAGGCGCCAGAAGTAGGACACAAACAGCACGTCATGCTGAGCGCAGCGAAGCATCTCTACCACAGCAGTAATCCATTTACCAGGATTTACTTACCCGGTAGAGATGCTTCGCTGTGCTCAGCATGACGTGCTGATTTGAATTACAATCAGCCTATCCTTAGCCTACAGCTTCTGCACCCGGCCGCGGCGCACGGTTTGCCCATCGGTCCATTCCACCAAGTAAAGGCCGGGGCGCAACTGGCTGATATCCACTTTCGTGGCGCCGGGCGCCAGCGTAAACCGCGCTACTTCGCGGGCCGTGAGGTCATAAAACCGCAAC
>CAXUEM010000463.1:0-2682 GCA_964249885.1 uncultured Hymenobacter sp.
CAGCCGGCCAGCTCTTTCACAAGCTCCGGGGTCACGGCGCCGGGCAGGGTGGGGTCGAGGGTGAAGATGAGGCCGTCGGCGCCCATGCCGGCGCAGTAGCGGGCGTCGGAGAGGTTGTTGATGCCGCGCACGAGCACGGGAAGTTGTAGAGACATGCGCTGAATCAGGAATAGGAGCGGGCTTGGCCGAATGCGGTTCTTACCTTTGCCGCAAGCGCGTTTTGGTAGTCCCCAAAAGCCAGACGGTAGCCCTTGAAAAAGGGAAACCCCGGCTGCGGGAACAGTCCGGGGTTTCAGAAGCGGGGTTTTGCAGAACCCTTACTTCATCTCCAAATGACAAGGGACCACGCGTCAAAACTACTCAAGGCTGTCGGCAAGGCGGCTTTGGTGGGGTTTGCGAGCGGAGTAGCGAAGGCCATCGGCTTTTTGCTGCTCACTCACTTGCTCCGGTAGTTTGGAAGGGAGGTCGGGCCAAGTGCCCGGCCTCCTTTTTTACTTATACGGCAAAGATAAGACAAGCAGCCGAATCCGCCGGGTGCTTCATTTTAGGCCAGCCGCGCCGCCCGGCAATGGCCGGCGGCGGATTTCCCGGCGCGCGATGTTGTAAATTTGCCCCAGCAGCCAGCCGGAACTTTCACTTCCCTGGGTGGCTTGCTTTTTTATGACCGTAAACACAAGTGAAAAAGGCCGCGTGCTCGTGGCCATGAGCGGCGGAATTGATAGCAGCGTGGCCGCCGTGCTGCTGCACGAACAAGGCTACGAGGTGGTCGGCATGACCATGAAAACCTGGGACTACGCCTCGGCCGGCGGCTCGAAGAAAGAAACCGGCTGCTGCTCCTTGGACTCCATCAACGACGCCCGCGACATTGCCGTGCAGCTGGGCTTCCCGCACTACATCATTGATATCCGGGACGAGTTCGGCGACTTTGTCATTGATAGTTTCACCGACGAGTACCTGGCCGGGCGCACGCCCAACCCCTGCGTGCTCTGCAACACCCACATCAAGTGGGACGCCCTGCTGCGCCGGGCCGACCAGCTCGGCTGCCAGTTCATTGCCACCGGCCACTACGCCAACGTACGCCAGGACCAAGCAACCGGCCGCTACGTGGTCAGCAAGGGCTTGGACGAAAACAAAGACCAGAGCTACGCCCTGTGGGGCGTCACGCAGCAGAGCCTGAGCCGGACCTTGTTTCCGCTGGGCCAGCTGCGCAAAACCGAGATTTATGAGGAGGCGCGGCGCCGCGGCTTCACCGAACTGGTGAACAAGCCCGAGAGCTACGAAATCTGCTTTATCCCCGACAACGACTACCGCGGCTTTCTGCGCCGCCGGGTGCCGGGCCTGGAAGCGCGCGTGGCGGGCGGCAACTTCGTGACCCGCGCGGGCCGCGTCATCGGGCAGCACGAGGGCTACCCGTTCTACACCGTGGGCCAGCGCAAGGGCCTGGGCGTGGCCCTGGGCTACCCGGCGTTTGTGCTTGAAATCCGCCCCGACACGAACGAGGTCGTGCTCGGCAACTACGACGAGCTGGCCTCCACCATGACGGTGGTTGGCAAGCCCAACATGGGCAAGCTGGCCTCGCTGGCGGGCCGCGGCCTGGTGCCGGCCGTGGTGAAGGTGCGCTACAACCACGCCGGCGGCGCGGCCGCCTTTCTGGAGGAAGTGGACGGCAAAATCCGGGTCTACTTCGACGAGCCTGTGCACGCCATCACGCCGGGGCAGGCGGCGGTTTTCTACGAGGGCGACGACGTGCTTGGCGGCGGCTGGATAGAGCGCCACCTCATCGGCGAGCTGCCGGTGCTGCGTCAGCAGGGGGTCGGCGCCGCTTAGAGCCCGGCGCACCAAACTGCCGGGCTTGCCGTTAAGTTGCTTTACTTCGCTTTTGCTATGCACGCACGTAAACTCTCTCCTGGCTTTTCTCCTGGCGGTCGGCCGCTGACCCTGCTGGCTTTGCTGCTGAGCCTGCTCGCGGGCTGCGGCATCGACCAAACCGACCCGGTGCCCACTTATGGCGGGGCCGAGCTGTACCCGCTGCGAGTGGGCGACTTCCGCATTTTTGCCGTGCAGGACAGCACTTGGCGTCAGAACCAGGTTACGGTTTCAGGCTACCAGCAGCGCGAAACCGTGACAGACTCGTTTCCGAGCCCCTCAGTAATGCCGGGCCAGGCTGGCATCAGCTACCGCGTGCTGCGGGCCCGGCGGGCCACGGCCACGGCCAGCTGGGTCGATGACAGTGTGTTCGTGCTCACGTCCCTGCCCCGGGCCCTGCTGCTGAGCCGCAACAACCAGCGCACCCTGGAGCTGCTGTTTCCGGTGCGTGACAGCCTCAGCTGGAACCGCTACTCTTTTGACGTGCTGGCCGCCGACTCGCTTAAGCGCCGCTATCGCCGCGTGGGCCGGCCCGTGAGCCTGCGCCTGCCCAACGGGCAGCTGCGTCCCTATGAGCGCAGCGTCCGAACCTATGATTTTGACGCCGAGGACGCCTTTTACACCCGCACCTACGAGCAGATATTCGTGCCCGGCGTGGGACCCGTGCAGCGCCGCCGCCGCAACCTGAGCACGTTCACCTTCGGCCCCTCCGGCGAGCAGATTGCCGACCCGAACTTTATCTACGCCGGCAGTATTCGCCGGGAGGTGCTGCTCGAGTACGGCCGCCGGAAGTAGGCCCCGCCGGCCCGGGCCGGT
>CAXUEM010000464.1:0-2672 GCA_964249885.1 uncultured Hymenobacter sp.
CCACCGCCGCGGCCCCGGCCGGCGTCACGTTCCGGGTGTGGGCCCCGAACGCCGACGAGGTAGCCGTGGTGGGCACGTTCAACGACTGGACGCCCGCCCCGCTGCACCCCGAAGCCGAGGGCTACTGGGCCGCCGACGCGCCCGCAGCCCGCATCGGCGACGAGTACAAGTTTGAGCTTTGCTACCAAGGACGGGAGTTTCAGCGCAACGACCCCTACGCCCGCGAGGTGACCGGCTCCAGCGGCAACTCCGTGGTGCCCGACCCGCGCTTCGACTGGGGCGAGGACGACTTCCAGATGCCAGCCTGGAATGAGCTGGTAATTTATGAGCTGCACGTGGGCACCTTCAACCCCCAAACGCCCGACCAGCCCGGCACCTTTCTGGACGTTGCCGCCCGCCTGCCCTACCTGCAGGAGCTGGGCATCAACTGCCTGGAGATTATGCCGCCGACTGAGTTTCCGGGCGGACGCAGCTGGGGCTACAACCCGGCCGCGCCCTTCGCCCTGGAAACCGAGTACGGCGGCGCCCGGCAGTTTCGGGAACTGGTCAAACAAGCGCATTTGCACGGCATGGCCGTGGTGCTCGATGTGGTCTACAACCACTTCGGTCCCGGCGACCTGGACCTCTGGCAGTTCGACGGCTGGAAGGAAACCGACGACCGCGGCGGCATTTACTTCTACAACGACTGGCGCGCCGAAACCCCCTGGGGCCACAACCGCCCCGACTACGGCCGCCCCGCCGTGCGCGACTACATCCGCGACAATGCCCTGATGTGGCTGGAGGACTACCGCTGCGACGGCCTGCGCATGGACGCCATTGCCTTTGTGCGCAACGTGCACGGCGAGGAAGACCCCGGCGCCGACCTGCCCGAGGGCTGGAGCCTGATGCGCGAGGTGAACGCGGCAATCCAGCAGCGCCAGCCCTGGAAAATCACCATCGCCGAAGACCTGCGCGGCAACCCTGCCATCACCGGCCGCCTGGAAGACGGCGGGCAGGGCTTCGGGGCGCAGTGGGACGGCTTTGTGTACCCGGTGCGCGAGGCCCTGCTGGCCCATGATGATGCGGACCGCGACCTGGTGGCCGTGGCCCGGGCCCTGGCCACGGGCTACAACGGCGCGGCCTTTCAGCGCGTCATCTATACCGAAAGCCACGACGAGGTAGCCAATGGCCGCAGCCGCATCCCGGAGGAAATCATGCCCGGCGCCGCCGACCACTACTTCCCGAAAAAGCGCGCCACCCTGGGCGCGGCCCTGGTGCTGACCGCGCCCGGCATCCCGATGCTGTTTCAGGGCCAGGAGTTTCTGGCCGACGGCGCTTTTTCCGACGACCAGCCCCTGCAGTGGGAGCGCGCCGAACAGCACGCCGGCCTGGTGCATCTCTACCGCGACCTGATACAGCTGCGCCGCAACCTGCGCGGCACCACCGCCGGCCTGCTGGGCGAGTTTACCGCCGTTTTCCACGTCAACAACGACGAGAAAGTGCTGGCCTTCCGCCGCACCATCAACGACGGCAGCGGCCCCGGCGAAGATGTCATCATCGTGGCCAACTTCGCCCTCACCGGCCACGAGGCCTACCGCATCGGTCTGCCCGCCGAAGGCCGCTGGCTTGTGCGCTTCAACTCCGACTGGTGCGGCTACGACGGCGCATTTTCCAACTTCGAGGCCTTGGCCTGCGAAGCCGAGCCCGGCGAGTTCGACGGCTTCGACTGGAGCGGCACCCTGCCCCTGGCCCCGTACGCCGCGCTGATTCTATCGCGGGAGTGAAAAAGTAAGGCGGCCGAAAACTCCCCTCCTTTTTAAGGAAGGCACGCCCAACCGCAGGTTGGGCTGGGGTGGTGCCCGTCGTTGAACGACAAGTGAACCAGCCGCCGAAACGACGCGGTTTTCATTGTTCAACGACCTGCACCACCCCCGTTTTCACTGCGTGAAAACATCCCCTCCTTAAAAAAGGAGGGGAGTTTTTACCGCCCTCTTCCTACACCGGCGCTTGGTCGTAGCGCTCATCCTCAAGCGCTGGCCAGCCGCCCTCGAACAGAAACTCGGCCAGCGGCTTGCGGGTGCGCGGGGCCAGTTCCCGCTCGCGCAGGTTGTCGGGCAGCGCGTCCAGGTCGCCGGGGTAGCCGATGGTGAGCACCGACACGACCTCATAATCGGCCGGAATGCCGAAGGCGGCGCGGGCGGCGTCGGCCGAGAAGCCGGCCATCTGGTGCACCTGCAGGCCCAGCTCGACGGCCTGAATGGCGAGCGTGGCCACGGCCTGGCCCACGTCGTGCCGGGCCCAGGCGTTGGGGTTGCCGTCGTGCGAGAAGGTGGTTTTGGCCAGGCTCAGCGCCAGCACCGGCGCCCGGCGCACCCACACCTGATTGAAGGGCGCCAGCGTACTGAGAATCTGCTCGTAGGCCGCGGGGCTGCTGCTTTGGCTGCCCAGCACGAAGCGCCAGGGCTGCTCGCCGAAGCACGAAGCGGCCGACGCGGCGGCCGTAAACAGCTGCTGCAGGGTTTCGGCCGGCACGGGCTGCGCGGTGTAGGCGCGGGGGCTGCGGCGCTGGGCCAGCAGGGGCAGAATGGGGTGCTCGGTCGGAAGCACGTTGGTGGGGTCGGGCAGGAGGGCGAAAAATGGCGAGGCTAAACGCGAAGCAAGAAAAGCGGTGAGAGCGGCAAGCTAAAGCCCAC
>CAXUEM010000465.1:0-2670 GCA_964249885.1 uncultured Hymenobacter sp.
GCCGCGGGTGCCGCCGGGCGGTCGGCGGCCGCTTTGGCCTGGGCCGCTTCTTTTTGGCGCCAGTAGCGCAGCGGCAGCCAGCAGCACATCGGAATCATGAAAATCCAGTAGTTGCGGCCCAGGTCGCGGGTTACTACCGTCTCATAAGCCCCGATGACGAAGCTGACCACGCCGAGCGCAAAGAGCACGGTTTTGAGCAGGTCACGGTCAAATTTCATGACGATTTAGCGGTTAAAGGGCGGCGCAGCCAAGGCCAGCAGGGGGATGGCTGATGCGGGCTCAGGGTTTGATGGGCGCGGCGGCGCCCACCGTGAAAGTGCCCGTCACGCGCTTAATGCTGTAGAGGGCGAAATCCTGCTGGGCCGTCATGCCGTAGCCGGTCAGCCGCTCGTAGGGCGTGGTGATGGTGACGAACGTGGCCGTGTCGGTGTAAATCTGGCCTTTGGCCTTGTCGTAGAACAGCTCCTCGGTGCGCAGGTGCTGCTGCTTGATTTCGTTGTCCACGCGCACGTCGCCGCGCAGGATGTAGAGGCTTTTGGCGGCTTCCATCTTGCCGTACTTGGCGGCCAGGGTATTGACCAGCGTGCCGTCCTTGGCGTAGAACTCAACGCGCACACTCTTTTTCCAGAGCAGGTCGCCGTTTTCGTAGCGCTGCTCCAGCGGGGCCGTGAGCTTGATTTGCAGCCGGGCCGAGTCGCTGAGCAGGGTGATGACGTTTTCGGTTTCGACCAGCGGCCCGGTGTAGGTCAGCTGGGGCAAGGCGTCCGACTTATCGGAGCAGCCGGCCAGCAGGGCCAGCATCAGGCTGAGGCCAAAACCCAGACCAGTCCCGGCCGGCCGGGCTGGCCAGCTGCCCGGCTGGCGCCGGGGCGGCCAGATAAATTGCTGCGGGTTGCACACGTCGGCTTGCGGTTGCTGGGGGCGGGCGTCGTTTACTGCAGGCGGCGCTTGAGGAACCAGCGGTTGTTCAGCGTCACGCCGAACTGCACGCGCACATAGTCTTCGCGCACGTTGCTCTCGCCGGTGCTGCCGCTCAGGTAGTTTTTGTTGCCGCGGCGGCCGTAGGCAAAGCCTAGGGAAATCGTCGTGGCATCGAGCGGGGTGGCCGTGGGCAGCGGAAAGGCAAAGCCCCAGCTCACGGCCCGGTCATACAGCAGCTCGCCGCCGGGGCGGTAAGGCATCTGGGCCGCGCTCAGGCCAAGGCGGTAAGTCACGCGGCGGAAGTAGTGCTCCACCGAGCCGGGGTCGGGCGTTATTTCGCCGCCCACGCCGATGCGCAGGGTGTTGTAGAGGCTGCCAGCGGGCTGGTTGAACCCCTCAAATTTCGACCACTGCTGCCGGGCCACATCCAGGCTGGCCGTCCAGTTCTTATCATTATCCAGGGTGATGCCGCCCTGCAGCAGCGCCGGCAGCGTACTGCCGCCCGCCCCGACGCTGAGCGTATCCACTCTTTGCAAATTCGAAGTCAGGTCGAGGCGCTCCTGGGTGCGGGTGCGGGTGCCGTCGAGCTTCGTGGGGAAGGTATACACGCCGGCCAGGTTCAGGTTCAGCTTGTCGCTGAAGCGGTGGCGGTAGTGCGCGCCCGCCCGGAAGGTCAGGTCAGAGTAGCGGGTCATTTCCCGGTCCAGTATCTGCAGCTGGGCCAGTGGGTCGGCCCCGTTGGGCACTAGCACGGTGCCGGTGCTCTGGTCGATGGTGCCGAACACGTAGGACACCGTGGCGCCGATGTTTAGGTCGCGCAGCACGTGCACGCCCTGCGCCAGGTACACCTCCGAAAGCCCGCCGCTGCCGGTGCGCTCCACGTAGGCGGTGGCGGTGGGGTCGTTTTCCACTGTTTGCACCGGCGCCGTGCGGTAGCTGACGCCCGTCACCGGCTTGAGGCCCAGCGAGGCACCCCAGCGCCGACTCAGCGGCACCGACAGCGCCAAGTAACCCAGCGTGGCGCTGCCGCTGCGGTTTGAGGCTACCGCGTTCTGCACCTGCCGCATCTGTCCGGTCACCACGGCCTCGTAGGTGGTGCGCGCGGTGTAGTAGAGCAGGGCCGGGTTCAGCTCATTCACGTTCACGGCGTTGGGCGCGGCCAAGCCCACGCCGCCCATGCTCAGCTGCCGGATGCCGCCCAGGTTGGGGTGGTAGTCGCCGAGGCCGATGCGGGAATAAGGCGAATTGCCCACGCCCTGCGCCGCGGCCGCGCCGGCCAGCAAGCTCAGCAGCGCGCCCCGCTTCGCGCTTTGCACAACTTTAGATAACAGCATGATAACGTAAAATCCGGTAAAGCCCCAGCAAAACCAACTCGGGGACCACAAAGATACGGCCCCGCAGGCGGGTGGCGAAGTAGGGCGCGTCGCCCCCCGTGAGCAGCACGCCCAGGCCGGGCTGCTCACGGGCATACGCATCCAGAAAGCCCTGCGCCTCGAACACGGCGCCATTCAGCACCCCACTCCGCATAGCAGAGGCGGTAGTGGTGCCGGTTAGTTGCACGGCCTCATCAGGCAATGGCAATTCCAGGTCCGGCAGCCGGCCCGTGAACTGGTGCAGCGCCCGCAGCCGCAGGCGCAGTCCCGGCGCTATGCTGCCGCCCTGAAACGTATTGTCGGCCGTCACGAAATCAAACTTAATGGCCGTGCCCGCGTCCATAATCAGCGTGGGCTGGCCCGGCCGCAGCCCGGC
>CAXUEM010000466.1:0-2668 GCA_964249885.1 uncultured Hymenobacter sp.
ACACGACCGGCGCCGGCGGGGTATGCAGGCAGTATCACCAACTCCACACTGCCATGGCGACCCCAAGCTCTGATTCAAAAGACATCCACGCCTCCTTCCAGCACGACGTTAACATGACGGCCAGTGAGCTGAAAAAATGGCTGCAAACCGACGAGTCCCGCTCCGTGGGCCAGGACAGCGGCGACGGCAGCAGCATCGGCCACCACTCCGGGGAGCGCATCATCGAGATACTGGGCAAGAAGAAAGCCGACCTCACGCCCGACGATGAGGCCCACATGCACAAGGTGCACAGCTACATCAGCCGGCACTCGGCCCAGGGCCCGCACGAGGCCAAAGACGTAGAAACCTCGCGCTGGCGCTACTCGCTCATGAACTGGGGCCACGACCCGCTCAAGAAGAAAAAGGCCTGACCGGCCGGCGCATAGGCGGAGGCAGAACGCGGAAAGCAGCCTAGCAGCCCCCTACTTTCGCATAAAATCTTCTGTTTCCGTCCGTGAAAAGAAAACCTTCCTTGTTTGCGCTGCTCACTGGCATTTGCCTGTTTGTGCTCTTGCTGCTGCCGCGGCCGGCCACCGCCCAGCAGGGGCCGGGCCGAAGCGGAAAAACCAGCCCCAAAGCCAGCCCGCGCCCCACTCCGCCCCGGGCCAAAGCAGCCGCGAAACCCGGGGCAGCCAGCCCCGCGGTTGCGCCCGGTTTCACGCGCTACCTGCGCTCGCGCTGGGTCGACTCCTTGATGCAAAAGCTCACGCCCGACCAGCGCGTGGCCCAGCTGTTCATGGTGGCGGCGTACTCCAATCGCAAGCGCATCGACGAGGACTCGATTTCGACGCTCATCCAGCGCCACGGCATCGGGGGGCTGATATTCTTTCAGGGCGGGCCCGAGCGGCAGGCCCGGCTGCTCAACCGCTACCAAAGCCAGAGCCGGGTGCCCCTGCTGGTGGCCATGGACGGCGAGTGGGGCGTGGGCATGCGCCTCGACAGCGTGGTGCGCTTTCCGTACCAGATGAGCCTGGGCGGCGAAACCGACACGCTGCTGCTCTACCAGATGGGCCGCGAGATTGGGCGGCAGTTCCGGCGCCTGGGCATGCACGTCAACTTCGCGCCCGTCGTCGACGTCAATAATAACGCCGCCAACCCCGTGATTGGCTTTCGCAGCTGGGGCGAAAACCCGGCCGCCGTGGCCCGGGCCAGTCGCCAGTACATGCGCGGCCTGCAGGACGAGGGTGTGCTGGCCGTGGCCAAGCACTTTCCCGGCCACGGCGACACCGACGCCGACTCGCACCTGACCTTGCCCACCGTGCGCGTCGACCGCCGCCGGCTCGACACCCTGGAGCTGCCGCCCTTTCGCAGCCTTATCCAGCAGGGGGTGGGCGGCATGATGGTGGCCCACCTGAACGTGCCGGCCCTGGACACCACCGGCGGGCCCAGCACCCTCTCGCGCGCCATCGTGACCGATATGCTGCGCGGCGAGCTAGGCTTTCAGGGCCTGATTTTCACCGATGCCATGAACATGAAGGGCGTCATCAGCAAGTTTCCGCCCGGCGAGGCCGACGTGCGGGCCCTGCTGGCCGGCAACGACATTCTGGAATTCAGTAAAAACGTGCCCCTGGCCCTGCGCATGGTGCGCGCCGCCGTCGACAGCGGCCGCATTTCGCAGGCTGAAATCGACCGGCACTGCCGCCGGGTACTGGCTTTGAAGCAGTGGGCGGGGCTGCACAAGTACCGCCCCATTCCGCTCGAAAACCTCACCGCCGACCTCAATCAGGCGCCGGCCCGCTACGTGAGCCACCGCCTGAGCGCCCGCAGCATCACCTTGCTGCGCAACCAGCGCAACCTGCTGCCCCTGCGCGGGCTTGACACGCTCAAAATTGCCACGCTCGTCATCGGCGGCGCCCAGACCGACACCACCGAGTTTCAGCGCATGGTGGCCGACTACGCCCCGGCGGCCCACTTTCACCTGCCAGCTACGCCCACGCTCGATGAGCTGGCCGACATCCGCTCCCGGCTCTTTCCCTACAACCTGGTGCTGGTGAGCCTGCAGAGCCTGGGCCGGCAGCCCGCCACCAGCTTCGGCGTGACGCCCGAAACCAACCTGCTGCTGCGCGAGCTCACCAAGCCCGGCCAGCAGGTGGTGCTCAGCGTGTTCGGCTCGGCCTACGCCGTGGGCCGGGTGCGCGACCTAGACCGCGCCAGCGCCGTGGTGCTGGCCTATCAGGAAAGCGCCAATGCCCAGCAGCTGGCGGCTCAGGTCATTTTCGGCGGCCTCGGGGCGCAGGGCCAGCTGCCGGTGTCGGTGTCCGAGAAAATGCCCGCCGGCTTTGGCCTGAAAACCGAAGGCGGCCTGCGCCTGGGCTACGCCAACCCCCAGGATGTGGGCCTGGATGCCCGCCTTGAAGCCCGCATTGATTCCATTATGGCGCGGGCGCTGGCCGCGCAGGCCACGCCCGGCGCCCAGGTGCTGGTGGCGCGCCGCGGCACGGTAGTCTTGCGCAAAAGCTACGGCACCCACACCTACGCCGGCTTTCTGGCTGGGGAGGCCGGACCGGCCATTGGACAAAAGCAGCCGGGGAGCGAAAAACGCCGGCAGCGGAAAGCGGCCCGCGCCCAGCAGCGCGCGGCGCAAGCTGCGGCCACCGGGCAGCAGCTGCCCGCGGCGGCGGCTTCAGTG
>CAXUEM010000467.1:0-2662 GCA_964249885.1 uncultured Hymenobacter sp.
GAAGTTACCGCTCCTACCCTGAATTTGCCAGATGCGTTGCCCGAAATCAGTTCTTCGGCCCGGGTTTTTTAGAGCCCGCCCACGGGCCCGCAGCACCGTCAGGGGGCCCGGCCAGATTGGATTACCTGACGACGCTGTTCCCCCTGCTGGCCCGCCGGCTTACCCGCGCTTGGGCCGCAGGGTGAGGTAGTCGAGGAAGTACAGGACCTTGACGGAGAAGTTGTTGTTGTGCGGTGTGTTGATGGTACCGTTCAGGTTGCGGAAGTAGAGCGGCGTGGCTTCTTCGCCCTGCAGAAACGACTGGGCGGCGTCTTTCCAAACCACGCTCACCTGCGAGCCGGGCGCAAACCACCAGCTGAACACGGCGTCAATGTTGAAGGCGTTGTAGGTGTTGTCGCGGTTGCGGGCGTACGCAACGGGCGTTTCCCGGCCGCCGGGGCCTAGGCGGGCGAAGTCGCGGTAGTGCACGTTGCTCACGTAGTGCCGCCCGCGGATGGTAAACGACATGCGGTTGGTGAAGGTGTAAGCCCCGCTGAGCGTGTTGCTGAAGGTGTTGATGCGGCGGCGGCCCAGCAGCACGTCGCCGTCGCGCTGCCCGTAGTACTGCCCGTCCTGCTCGCGGTAGCCCAGCTCGCCCAGCACGCGCGTGTCTTCCAGCAGGGGGTTGCCGTTGCCGTCGCGGAAGCTCAGGCCCCCGTTCACGTAGCCGATGTTGTTGCGGTTGGTGGCGTAGTTGGCCTCGTAGCGGAAGTTAAGCTGGTTGTTGACGCGCCAGCGCGGGCTGACGTTGAGCTCGTAGAGAGTGCGGCCGGTACGGCCGGTGCGCTCATCATCGGCGGTGGCGCGCACCCAGGCGCTCACGTCCAGGGCCAGGGCCTTGCGGTAGTCGGTGCTCAGGTAGGGCCCGCCGCCCCAGGAGGGCGGGATGCGCACGAAGTACTGGCCCAGGGCATCCTTGCGGGGCTCGAAGTAGTCGTTGCGGGCCGAGAGCTGACCGTTCATGTTGAAGCCCAGCGAGATGAAGCTCTTAGCCAGCGTCGTGTTCAGGCCCATATAGAGGCTGTTGCTGGCGAACAGCGTGGGCCGGTAGAGGTAGTTGGTGCCGAAGCCGACTGAGGCGTTGAGGCGGTTGAGCTTCCAGAACGGCTTGTAGATGCCGTAGCTCACGTTCGCCGACTGGCTGATGTTGTTGTTGGAAAACAGCAGGCCCAGGTCGTTGGGGTTATAGGTATCCGACTCGATGCCGTGGTCGACGCTCCAGGTGAAGTTGCCCGAGATTTTGCCGTAGCTCAGGTAGTATTTGTAGCCGTTGCGGTCGTCGATGGTGCGCCGGGGGCTTTCGGGGTCGGAGCTGAACACCTGGCCGCGGCGCAGCGAGTAGAAGCCGCGCACATCCAGGGCGTAGCGATTTTTCTTGTCGGCCAGGCGCAGCAGGCCGCCGGTCACGTTGGCGTCGTAGGTCTGGCCCTGGCGCAGCACGTTGGTGTTGATGAGCGAGACGTAGGAGTTGTTTTTCAGGCTCTGGTCGAGCACCACGATGTTGTAGTTGGTGCGCGGCTGGGTCAGCACCTCGCGCTTCTCGCCGCTTTCCTCGTGGCGCACGGTGGCGAAGATGTCGTTGCTCAGGGCGTTGAAAATGCCCACGCCCAGGCCGTCCTTGGTGCGGCCCGATATTTTGGTGGCATTCACGAGGCGGGTCACGCCGGGGTTTTCCACCGTTTTTTCGCCCTTGCGCAGCTGCCCGCCCACGCCGTCGTAGCCCATGGGCTGGGCGCCCACCCGCCGCGAGTAGAACAGGTCGCCCTTATTGAACAGCTCGGTGCCCTCGGTGAAAAACTGCCGGTTTTCGTTAAAGCGCACCTCGAAGGGCGAGAGGTTGAGCACCTGGTTGTCGCTCTGCACCTGCCCAAAATCCGGCACGAGCGTGGCATCGAGCGTAAAGCTCTCGTTGATGCCCCACTTCACGTCGGCCCCGCCGTTGAAGCTGGTGCTGGTGCTGCTGCGGTTCTGGTCTTCCTGGCTGGGGCCGCGGTTGAGGTAGGCCGAGACGTAGGGCGTGAGCGAGAGGCGCAGCGGGGGCTTGATGCCGCGCAGCCCGGTCAGCTCGCCCCACTGCGTCACGAAGCCGTCGATGGTGGGGTTAATCGGGTTCCAGAAAAACTTTTGCCGGGTGACGCGCCGCTGCCGCCCGAAATTCAAGCCCCAGAGCTGCTCCTCGACGCTGCTGAAGCGGATGGCCGAGTAGGGAATGCGAATTTCGGCAATCCAGTCGGTGCCCTGCAAAGCGGTGCGCGAATCCCAGACGGCGTTCCAGTTAAAGTCTTCGCCGCTGGTGGGCGAGATGCGGGCATCGAGCTGCACGCCGCCCGAGGTCAGGATGAAAGTGTAGCCGTTGAGCTTGTCGCGGTAGGTATCGAAGAACACCCCGAACCAGTCGGAGTTGCCCAAGTCGTCGCGCTGGCTCAGCTCCCTGAGAATCGAGTCGGGCGAAATATCGTGCATGTGCGCGCCGATATAAATAGCGGCGTCGTCATAGACCACGCGCACCTCGGTGCGGTGCTTCTCGACCGGGCCGGGCGTGGGCTCCAGCTCAACGAAGGGCTCCGTGACCGGGGCCTGCTGCCACACGGCCTCATTCAGCACGCCGTCGAGCTTGGGCGGG
>CAXUEM010000468.1:0-2659 GCA_964249885.1 uncultured Hymenobacter sp.
CCCTGATATATCTCCACCGCCCGGCCCATCTCCGGAATTTCCTGCCGGCACAGTATCAGCGAAAGCCGGTCGCACCAGTGCAGCAGGTCGTAGGCCTGCTGGCTTTCCTTTTTGCTGATTCTAAGCTCTTTGCGCCAGGTGTTCTGGCTGGCCAGCAGGGTGTCCAGGAAGGCGTCGGTTGCTTTTTTCTGGCCTCGCAGGCCCTCGTACAGCGCGCTCAGGTGCAGGCTGGTGAGCAGGCTGCGCCAGCGGCCCTGGAAGCGGGCGGCGGCCAGCACGCCCTGGGCCTGTTCCAGCTAAATGTCGACCTGCGTTAAATTGGCCGGCGCGCCGGCCAGCGTCAGGCCGTGGTGGCCGCCGTGGCCATGCCAGGCGGCCTGCTCGTCATCGTGCTGCGTGACGGCCGCCAGCAGGCCCACCCAGCGGTCAGCGGGGCCGAGCAGGGGCCAGTGCCACAGCAGCTGGGCGGCCAGCAGGGCATGGGCCTGCTGGTAGATGATTTGCCAGCCGGCGGGAGTGGAGTTGACTATCATGAAAAGGAAAAAGCCTGGGCGTGCAGCTGTAACCCGCTGGCCGCTTTCCGGGTTGCGCCCGCTGGCCTCCGATTTTCGCCGCCGCAGCGCCGCGGCCAAGCGCCCGCTGGGCCTAACCCGCCCGCCGGCCCGCCGTATCCGGGGCCATGCCCGAACCCTGGGTTGCAGGCCCCGCCCCTTATCCGCCCACGCCGCTCACCGTGCGGCTGCCCGATGGCCGGCAGCTGGGCCTGACGCGCTATGGCAACCCCGCGCACCCGGCCGTGGTGTTTCAGCACGGCTTCGGCTCATCGAGCCTGGAGCTGCCAGCGGCGCCCGAACTGCTGGCCCGGCTGCAACTGCAGCTGCTGGCGCCCGACCGGCCCGGCGTGGGCAAGTCCAGCGTGTACCGCCGCCTCAGCTTCCCCTCGTTTGCGCAGGACGTGGTGGCGGCGCTCGATGCCTTGGATATCCGGCAGCCAGTAGGCGTGATGGGCTGGTCGGTGGGTGGGGTGCACGCGCTGGCGCTGGCCGCGCTGCACCCGGCGCGGGTGGCGGCCGTGCAGCTGCTCAGCACCTGCCTGCCGCTGGGCGAGCGGGCTTCTTACCGGGAGCTCTCGCCCATCTGGAAAGCCCTGCGCTGGGGCCAGGTCAGCTTCCCGTGGCTGAACCGCACCGCGTTTCTCTGGCTCAGTCATCAGTGGCGTCGGCGGCCCGACTTTACTATTGATGCGTTCATTCGCCTTATGCACCAAGCTGAGCAGGATGTGACGGCGAAACCACCTTTTCGGGCCCTGCTGCGCGATGCGGCCGTGCACGGCTTTGCCCACCACGGCCGCGGCGTGTACGACGATGCCCAGGCCTGGTGCCGCCCGCCGGGCTTTGCCATCGCGGCCGTGCGGGCGCCCACGGTGCTCTGGCACGGCACCGCCGATGGCGTGTGGGCGCCGGGCAGCATTCCCTACCTGGCCGGCCGCCTGCCCCGGGCCCGGCTGCAGCTGCTGCCCGGCCAGGGCCACATGCTGTACCTGGAAAACTGGGAATCCATCCTGACCCAGATGCGCTATTTGCTGGACCACCGCCGGCTGCCGGCCTGATTACGCCTGTTGCTGCGGCTTGCGCAGGTTCAGGAGCATGTCCCGGGTCATCTTGTCGAGGTCAAATTCCGGCTGCCAGCCCCAGTCCCGACGGGCGGCTGAGTCGTTGATGCTGGCGGGCCAGGAGTCGGCAATGGCCTGGCGCTGGTCGGGCTGGTACGTGACCTCGAAGCCGGGCACCTGCCGCTGGATGCTGGCCGTAATCTCGGCCGGCGTGAAGCTCATGGCGCCGAGGTTGTAGCTGGTACGAACCTTAATCTGCTCGGCCGGGGCGTGCATCAAATCCAGGGTGGCCTTAAGCGCGTCGGGCATGTACATCATGGGCAGGGCGCTGTCTTCCTTCAGAAAGCACTGGTAAGCCTTGCCCGCCAGGGCCTGGTGGTAGATGTCGACGGCGTAGTCGGTGGTGCCGCCGCCGGGCAGGCTCTTGTAGCCAATCAGGCCGGGGTAGCGCAGGCTGCGCACGTCCAGGCCGTGCTTGCGGTGGTACCACTCGCACCACTGCTCGCCGGCCAGCTTGCTGATGCCGTACACCGTGTTGGGGTTCATGATGGTCAGCTGGGGCGTGTTCTGGCGGGGCGTATCGGGCCCGAACACGGCAATCGAGCTGGGCCAGTACACCTGCGCCACCTTGTGCTGCACGGCCAGGTTCAGCACGTTGAAGAGGCCGTCCATGTTCAGCTTCCAGGCAAACATCGGGTCTTTCTCGGCCGTGGCCGAGAGCAAGGCCGCCAGGTGGTACACCTGCACCGGCTGATACTTCACCATGAGCCGGTTGAGGCGCACCTGGTCGAGCACGTCAAGCTGCTCGAAGGGCCCGCCGGCCAGCAAATCCGGGTTTTTGGGCGGGCGCACATCGGCGGCCACCACGTTTTCGGGCTCGTACAGCGCGCGCAAAGCGGCCGTGAGCTCCAGGCCCAGCTGGCCGCAGGCGCCAATCACGAGCACGGTGCCGGGCCGGCGCACCGCCGGGGTAGTTTCAGCTTGGGAGGCAGATTCGGGGGAAGACTTCATGCGGCAGACAGGGGTGGGAGGAAGGAGAAAGTGGGG
>CAXUEM010000469.1:0-2651 GCA_964249885.1 uncultured Hymenobacter sp.
ATGTAGCAGCGGCTGGTCGTCTTGCTGTTTTCTGTTGAATTTTCATTTCTTGCGCTCCGGGACCCTTCCCTTCGCCTGACGCAATGCCTATTCTTCCTATGCTGACACCCTCAGGCGCGTCCGACCCCTCATACCAGCCGGCCCGCCGCCCGGCGCTGCACGCGCTGCGCGTCATTGACGAGGCCGACCGCATGGAAGCCGTGCACAGCTACCAACTGCTCGACACGCCGCCCGACCCGCACCTGGACGAGCTGACCCAGCTGGCGGCTTTCATCTGCGGTACTCCGGCCGCGCTGGTGGTCATTGCGGCCACCGAGCGGCACTTTTTCAAGTCCCGCTTTGGCCTGGAGCTGACCGAGACGCCGGCCTCGCTGTCCTTTTGCCAGTACGCCATGCGCAGCGAGGAGGTGTTTGAGGTGCCCGACACGCAGCAGGACCCCGACTTCCGGCACAGCCCGATGGTGGTCGACGTTCCGTTTGCCCGCTTCTACGCCGGCGCGCCGCTGCTCACGCCGGCCGGCCTGCCGCTGGGCACGCTCTGCACCTTCGACACGGTGCCGCACCTGCTCAGCCACGAGCAGCGCGAGGCCCTGCTCATCCTGAGCCGGCAGGTGGCCGCCCACCTGGAGCTGGGGCGCGCCCGCCAGCAGCTGGCCGAGGAAAAGGAAAAAATCGACAACATTCTGCGCCTGGCCAACTCCGCTACGCAGTCGGCCATGGTCGGGGGCTGGCGCAACGAGATTTTCGTCAAGCAGGAACAGCGCCTGGTACGAGTGCTGACGGCCGATATTCATTACGTGGAAGCCCTGGGCGACTACGTGAACGTGTACACGACCAAGGAGCGCTACACGGTGTACGCGAGCATGAAGGAAATGGAAGCCAAGCTGCCCGCGCGCGATTTTGCCCGTGTGCACCGCAAGTACATCGTCCGGCTCGACTATATCTTGGCCATCGAGCACGACCAATTGGTGCTGGACTCGCCCCAGAGCAGCACCCGGCTGGCGCACACCGTGCCCATCGGGCATTCCTACAAGCCGGCCTTGCTCGGCCGGCTCAATCAAGTATAAACTGCTATTTAGCTATTAGCAGTCTGATTGCAGGCGTTCGCCGAGAATAAGGGGACGTTCGTAGGGCGTAGCTCAACTATGGCCGCTTATTTAACCAACTTCGCCCCGGTTATCACCTGATGCCATGCTGCCGACCGAAGCCCTTAAGGCTTAGGTTTAGCGGCCTGAGAAAGGGGGTGGCTAAGTTTGTTTTCATAGCTCAGAAAGACACCGCATTTTATGCGGTGTTTTTTTTGCGCCCGCCGCCCGGTGCCTGGCAGGTTTGCGCCATTCCCTGACCCCTGCTGGCGCTCAGGACGGCGCCGCTACTTGCGCCCCAGCCAGCTTTCCGGATTCAGGTTCGAGGAGTTGTGCCAGACCTGAAACTGGACTTCGGCGGCGCCCTCGCTGTTGGTGGCCACCGTGCCGATGGATTCGCGGGCACTCACGCGCTGGCCCTCGCGCACCCGCACCGAGCGCAGCTTGGCGTACACCGTGAAGTAGTCGCCGTGCTGAATCATGACGATGTTGTTCATGCCCGCGATGCTGGCCACGGTGAGCACCGTGCCGCTGAAGCAGGCGCGCACGGCCTCGCCGGGGCCGGTCTGAATGTCCACGCCACGGTTGTCGACCACCACGTTGCGTAGCACCGGGTGGGGGCGCCGCCCAAACCGCTGGCTCACGAAGCCGCGCTCCACGGGCCAGGGCAGGCGGCCGCGGTTGCCGGCAAAGGACGAGGAAAGCAGCGAAGTTTCGGGAGTGAGGGCCACGCGGGAGGCGCGGCGGCACGAGCACTTCATCGGCGGCGATCCGCACGACGCGCCGATGCCCATGGACTACTTCGTCTGGGCGGCGGTTTCCCCCGAGCGGACCTGGATCGTCGACACGGGCTTCACCGCGGCCGTGGCGGCGAGGCGCAAGCGCGAGTACCTGCGCTGCCCCGTGGAGGGACTGCGGCTGCTGGGCATCGACCCCGACGCGGTGGAGGACGTGGTCATCTCCCACCTGCACTACGACCACGTCGGCAGCTTCGGCAAGTTCGCGCGCGCCAAGTTCCACCTCCAGGAGCGGGAGATGCACTACGCCTGCGGCCCGCGAGGCTGCGCCACTCCTTCGAGGTGGAAGACGTGGCCGGCATCGTCCGCATGACCTTCGCCGACCGCGTGGTCTTCCACGACGGCGACGCCGAGCTCTCGCCGGGCGTGACGCTGCACGCCTGCGGCGGGCACTCGATGGGGCTGCAATGCGTCCGGGTCAGCACGGAACGCGGCCCTGTGGTGCTGGCCTCCGACGTGTCGCACTTCTATGAGAACATGGAGACGGGCCGCCCCTTCACCACCGCCTTCCACGTCGGTGGAATGCTGGAGGGCTTCGACCGGCTGCGCGCCCTGGCCCCCTCGCCCAAACACGTCGTGCCGGGGCACGACCCCGAAGTGATGCGCCGTTACCCCGCGGCGGAGGGGCTGGAGGGCATAGCCGTCCGGCTCGACCTGGAGCCTTCCGCATGAAGCGCCGCGCCGCGCTGCTCGCCGCGGCGGGCCCCACCCTGCCCACGGCGGCCGGGCATGGCGGAACCTCTGCCCGGCACCGACATGGACATGGAGT
>CAXUEM010000470.1:0-2648 GCA_964249885.1 uncultured Hymenobacter sp.
CGCCCTCACCGCGCAGCTCGAGGTCGAGCTCGGCCAGGGCGAAGCCGTCCGTGGTCTCGGCCAGCGCCCGCAGCCGCCGCGAAGCCTTGGGCCCGAAGACCAGGCACAGTGAGGCGTGGCCGCCGCGCCCGATGCCGCCGCCGCCGCGCAGCTGCTGGCGCGCTACCGCGCCCGTCTGCTGGCCTACGAGCAGGCCCCCATCAACTTCGACGCCGAGCGGCTGCGCGAGTACGCGCCTGCCACGGGCTGGAACGTGGACGACTATGCGCAGGCCCTGCCGCCCGAGCCCGCCGGCCCGCCACTGCCCCACGGCTCGTTTGCGGCGGCCCAGACCGTGCTGCGCCGCTACTCCTTCCCGCCGCCTGATTTGCTGACCGGCATCTTCGACCCCGCCCAGCCGCTGGAAAACCGGCTGCTGCTCCTGCGCGGGCAGTTTTTGGGGTTCTCGTTCTGGTTTGGGGTGCGCGTGGGCGGCGTCTGGGACGAGGTGCGCGAGTCGCCGGCCCAGGGCCCGGAGCAGGTGTGGGGCTACTTCTACCGCACCCTGCAGGGGCACTTCGAGCGGGGGCAGATAAACTTCACGTTGCACAAAAACCTGGCCTCGGGCCAGGTTACGTTTCGCATCCACGCCGTGTCGCAGACCGGCCGTATCGGCAACCCGTTTTACTGGCTGGGCTTCAAGCTGTTCGGGCGCCGGCTGCAGCGCCGGTTTGCCCACGAGTCGATGCGGCGGCTGAACCAGCAGGTGCGGGAGCTGCTGCAACAGGCGTAAGCGCTGCGCTAACCTTATTTCATCTTCCGGGGTTAAGAAAGCCCCCGTCGCTCAGGCCAGCAGGGGGGCTACTGGCCGCTACCCCCTGCTGGCCCGAGGTCCGTACCCTGCTACCTCACCTTACTACCAAACCCTTATGCTTCCTACCAAAGCCTACGCCGCCCCCGCGGCCCACGCCCCGCTGGCGCCGTTTTCCTTCGAGCGCCGCGACGTCGGCCCGCACGACGTGCTGATTGACATTAAGTTCTGCGGCGTTTGCCACTCCGACCTGCACCAGGTGCGCGACGAGTGGGGCGGCGCGCAGTTTCCCATGGTGCCGGGCCACGAAATTGTGGGCGTCATTCGCGAAGTCGGGGCGCACGTGACCAAGTTCAAAGCCGGGCAGGCGGCCGGCGTGGGCTGCATGGTCGACTCGTGCCGCACCTGCCCGAGTTGCGGCGAAGGCCTGGAGCAATACTGCGAAAACGGCTTTACCGGCACCTACAACGCGCCCGACAAAGTGAGTGGGGGCATGACCCAGGGCGGTTACTCGGGCCAGATTGTGGTGGATGAGAACTTCGTGCTCCGCATCGCCGACGGCCAGCCGCTGGAGCGCGTGGCCCCGCTGCTTTGCGCCGGCATCACTACTTACTCGCCCCTGCGGCAGTGGAACGTGCAGGCCGGCACCCGGGTCGGCGTCGTGGGCCTCGGCGGCCTGGGCCACATGGCCGTGAAGCTGGCCGCCGCCATGGGCGCCGAGGTCACGGTGCTCAGCACTTCGCCGGGCAAGGAAGCCGACGCCACGGCCCTGGGCGCCCACAAGTTCGTCGTGACGAAAGATGCCGCCGCCCTCAAGGACGTGCGCAGCTATTTCGATTTGATTATCAATACCGTGTCGGCACCCATCGACCTGAATCAGTACCTGAATCTGGTGCGCCGCGATGGCACGATGGTGCTGCTGGGCGTGCCGCCCGAGGCGCCGCAAATCCAGGTGTTCAGCCTCATCGGCGGGCGCCGCCGGTTGGCTGGCTCCCTCATCGGCGGCATCGCCGAAACCCAGGAAATGCTGGATTTCTGCGCCGAGCACAACATTTTATCCGATGTCGAAGTCATCCCGATGGCCGCCATCAACGAGGCCTACGAGCGCATGCTGAAAGGCGACGTGAAGTACCGCTTCTCCATTGACATGGCCACGCTGTAAAGGCCAACCAAGCGCACTCGCTCAATCAAAAAACATCATGCTGAGCGCAGCGAAGCATTTTTGCCGCAGCAGTAACTCCTTTCGTCTGGATTACTTACGCGGTAAAGGTGCTTCGCTGCGCTCAGCATGACGTTTTTATAAGTTACCAAGCAGCACTTTACCGATGCTACATGTCCGATTCCCAACTCCCCGAAGTCTGGCTGCGCGGCCCGCTGCCCGGCGTGCCGCCGCTGCTGCAGCCCGTTGCCCACGCCTTGCTCCAGGCCCGCGAAGAAGTAGCCGCTGAGCTGGCCGGTTTCCCGGAAAATCTGCTGTGGCAGCGGCCGGCCGGAGTGGCCTCGGTGGGTTTTCATCTGCAGCACCTGGCCGGCGTACTCAACCGCCTGACCACCTACGCCCGCGCCGAATCGCTGACGCCCGCTCAGTTGGCCGCCCTGGCGCGGGAAGGCCAGCCCGCCGGAGATAGCAGCGTGGCCGCCTTGCAGCAGGCCTTCGGCGAGCAGGTTGACCGCACTCTAACTCAGCTGCGCGCCACGCCCGAAACCGACCTGCTCCAGCCGCGCGGCGTGGGCCGGGCGCAGCTGCTGAGCACGGTGCTGGGCCTGCTCTTTCACGCCGCCGAGCACACGCAGCGGCATGTGGGCCAGCTGCTGGTCACGGCGCGCCTGCTGCTGGCGGGGCTGGCGCCGGGCGGGC
>CAXUEM010000471.1:0-2634 GCA_964249885.1 uncultured Hymenobacter sp.
GCCTACGCGCTGCCCTGATTGCAGGGCCGTGTAGAAGTCCCCCCGCACAATCTTGAAGATGTGCTCGATGCCCGCGCCCAGCTCCAGGTAGTGGCCGGCCCGGGCCGTGCGCAGGTAGTTGAGCGAGGCTACTTCCTGCCACTTCAGGCGGCGCAGCAGCGGCAGCTTATTGAGGATGAAGCCGTTAAAGTGGTGGTTGTAGTGGGCTTCGAGAAAGCTGCGGCGGGTGCTGTAGCGGTAATAGTCCAGGAGCTGAAACTGGCTGAAGCTGGCCGCCAGCAGGGTCTGATTGCCCGCGAAGTGCTGGTAGTCCATGAACGGCAAATCGGCGGGCGCATTCAGAAAGCCCCCGGCCTCGACGCGGTAGGTGCTGCGCCCCAGCAAACCCAGGCTGAAGCCGTGGCGGATACCGGCCTGCAGCAGGGTGTAGCGCACCTCGCCCAGCAGCCCGCCCAGGCCCTGCCGCAGCCCGGCGCGGTAAGTAGGGTGCTTGGAGCCCAGGTTGAATTTGCCGTCGGGCCGGTTGATGTAGCGCGTGCCGGGCCGGAACTCGGCGCTGATGCTGAGCGTGCCGGCCCGGCTGCGGCCGAAGCCCGTGCCGCCGGGCAGCTCCTCGGCCACCGGCCGGTTAGAGGTAAAGGCGCGGCCCGGCACATCGGTCACGAGGCGGTCGGTGGTGTTGCGCAGTTCGTAGCGGTGGTGGTAGCTCAGGTAGGTGGTCAGCTTCAGGCCGTTGAGCGGCTCGGTGGCGTAGCCGACGGTGGCGCCCTCGCGGCGGTAGAGCTTGGCGTAGTTCGTGTTGCGGTAAATTGTGTAGCTCGTGTTGATGGCCGGCGTGAGCTGGCTGCGCGGGTCGAAGTTCTCGATGGTGCGGCCCACTTCCAGGCTTACCTGCCGCAACCGCACCGGGTCGAACTGCCAGGCGGTGCTCAGGCTGGGGTTGAATTCCCGGCTGCTGAAGCCATAGCGCAGCGTGGGCGTGAGGCTGAACGAGCGCCGGTCGGCGGTGCGCTGGCTGAACTGGGCCTGGGCATTGACCACCACGCCCTCCACCGTGTTATACTGCACAATGGTAAGCGGCGGAAATACCATAAAGCTGCGCTTGGCGAAGGTGTTGCGGTAGGTGTAGCCAATCAGCAGGAAAGTCTTATAATTGAACTGGTTGCGCTTGCGGTCCAGCGAGTCCTGGTAGGGGCGGGAGGTGCGCACGGCCTCAGTGCTGTCCTTGACGCGGTAGTCGGCCTTCTCCTCGGCCGTGAGCGGCACCGGCCGAATCTGGCTCCAGTAGGCGGTGTCGCGCTCATTCACGCCTTTTTCCACCAACTGCACCTCGCCGGTTTTCATCTGCGAGAGCGGGTCATTGCGCAGCGAGTCGCGCTCGGCTTTTTTCACCTGCTGGCGCACCGTGCGGCTCAGGCCGCGCAGCGCGGGCTTGTTGCGGCGGATTTCGCGGGTCAGGGCCCGGCTGGTGGGCGGGGCCACGGTGGCCAGGCTGGGCGCCGCGCCGGCCTGGGCCAGCTGCTCGGCGCTTTTGGTCAGCTGCTTGGCGGGCGGGGCGGGGTAGGTGGGCACCACCCGGCTGTAGTTGCTGAGCACGGCGTTCAGGTAGCCCGAGCCCTTGAAGCCGAAGCCGGATAAATCGAACACCACCTTCTGCGACTGGATAACCCACACGTGGGGCGCGCCGGGGGCGGGCGCGTACAGCTGCTCCAGGTGCAGCTTGTCGATGTAGTCGAGCCCGGCGCCCTTGCCCACGTTCAAGTCCACCGAGTGCAGGCGCCAGGAATTATCGACGATGTAGATGAAGCCCGAAAACACCGGGTCGGCGCTGCGACGCGGCAGCACCCGAATCTTGTGCACGATTTCGCCCCCCTGCTGGCTGCTGCCCACCAGCTCGTACTTATAGAACAGGCCGGCGTTGCTGGCAATGGGCGAGACGAAGCCGCGCTCCGAAAAACCGCTCTTAATCAGATTGTTGTAAAAGTTCAGGTTGCGCCCCGCGCTGGCCCGCATAAACGGAATGCCGCGCGAGTCGCCGCTGATGCGCGAGCTGAGCATGTGCTCCTTCACCACGTCGGGCTGGGTGAAGGACAGGTCCGACACGGTTTCGGCCAGAAAGAAAATGCCCGGCTTGATGTCGGGTCCAATCTTGACCAGACCCAGCACCTTGCCCGGCACCTCGGCCAGCCGGCCCAGGGCCTTGAAGTAGGAGCGGGCCCGGAACGAGGCCACCTCGCGCTGGTGGTAGGCGCGCCACTGCTGGGCCTGCTGGATGATGGCGTAGGCGGGGTCTTTGTCGGAAGCGCGCACCGTGACCTCGCCCAGGTTGTAGGCCTCGGGCGTGAGCTGGGCGTTGAGCACTGTCACGGAGTCGCCGCCCAGTACCCGCACGGCCGCCACCTGGGCCCGGTAGCCCACGTACTGAAACACCAGTTCGTACTGGCCGGGCGCCAGGCGCAGGGCGTACTGGCCCTGCTCGTTGGTGCCGGTGCTGGTGGTGGAGTTGCGCACGGCCACGTTGGCGAAGGGCAAAGCCTCGCGGTTAGTGCCCGTCACCTGGCCCCTGACCAGGCCGGCGTGGGCCGGCGCGGCGGCCAGCCCCAGCAGCGCCAGCAGTGCCAGCAGGGGGAGAAG